>NZ_MUGR01000027.1:0-38822 GCF_002217195.1 Flavobacterium aquidurense
CAAGCTTTGCGTTTGATCCCTTTTGTGGGGAGAGCAGGATTCGAACCTGCGAAGTTCACACAGCAGATTTACAGTCTGCCCTCGTTGGCCGCTTGAGTATCTCCCCCAACCCGATGATGTGGATTTAAAATCCGTAGACACTCGGTAAGTCATAAAAAAACTCCATTATTGCTAATGAAGTTTTTGTGGGCGATGAGGGGTTCGAACCCCCGACCCCCTCGGTGTAAACGAGGTGCTCTGAACCAGCTGAGCTAATCGCCCTATTTTATTAGGCTGCTATCGTTTGTGATTGCGAGTGCAAATATACAGCTAGATTTTGTATTTGCAAGCCTTTTTTGAAAAAAAAATGAAACATTTTTATATCGCATTATTTATCAGTCTTATAGATGAATTCAGGATACTTTTGTAGATTCTAAGCTTAATTTTCATAGAATTTCATAAGTGATACAAAATAAAAAAACTCCAAAATCATATGACTTTGGAGTTTTGTGGGCGATGAGGGGTTCGAACCCCCGACCCCCTCGGTGTAAACGAGGTGCTCTGAACCAGCTGAGCTAATCGCCCTATTTTATTAGGTTGCTATCGTTATGTGATTGCGAGTGCAAATGTACAGTTAGATTTTGTATTTGCAAGCCTTTTTTCGAAAGAAAATCATTTTATTTTAATATTTTTATTTATTAATCTATTTTTCAGCTTTTTAAAAAAAGAATAAAATTACGATTTCTTTAAATTTAGTTAAATAATGAAATCCCAAAAGCTAATTTATAATATTCTTTTGAGTTCACTTGCTATAATCCTATATTTGCGTACCTTAATTGTATACTCAAATGGCAAGATTTAAAGAAAATGATTTACCAAAATCAAAAATTACCGCTACTTCACTCAACAAAGCAACAATAATATTCAAATACGCCGGAAAACACCAATGGAAATTTTATGTTGGTTTGGTTTTTCTATTACTAACAGGAGCTACTGCCCTTGCCTTTCCTAAATTAATGGGAATGCTGATTGATTGTGTAAAAAACAAAAACAACGATCAGGCCAATCAGATTGCATTAGGATTAATTGTTATTTTATTCCTGCAATCCTTCTGTTCATTTTTCAGATTATCATTATTTGTCAATTTTACCGAAAATACATTAGCCAACCTGCGTTTGTCTTTATACACCAATTTGGTAAAATTGCCAATGACTTTCTTTTCTCAAAAAAGAGTTGGTGAGCTAAACAGCCGTATTAGTGCAGATATTACTCAGATACAAGATACCTTAACATCGACTATTGCAGAGTTTTTACGTCAGTTTATACTAATTATTGGAGGAGTTATTTTACTGGCTACAGAAAGCTTTAAACTAACTTTATTAATGTTGGCAGTAGTTCCTCTTGTTGCCGTTGCTGCTGTAATTTTTGGCCGTTTTATTAGAAAATATTCTAAGCAAGTACAGGATCAGGTGGCAGAAAGTCAGGTTATTGTCGAAGAAACCATGCAGGGAATCAGTATTGTAAAAGCATTTGCAAACGAATGGTACGAAGTAGCCCGTTATAAAGGAAAAATTAGCGAAGTAGTGAAACTTGCTATTAAAGGCGGAAAGTACAGAGGTTATTTTGCTTCTTTTATTATATTCTGCTTGTTTGGCGCTATCGTTGCCGTAGTTTGGTACGGTGTACGTTTAAGCATTGCCGGAGAAATGAGCGTTGGTCAATTGATCTCATTTGTATTGTATTCAACATTTGTAGGTGCTTCTTTTGGAGGAATTGCGGAGTTATATGCACAAATTCAAAAAGCAATTGGTGCCACAGAAAGAGTTTTTGAATTATTAGAAGAAACACCGGAGAAAATAAATGCAACGCAGAACGCGGCTCCATTAGAAAAAATCAAAGGAAATGTTTCTTTCAAAAATGTCGCTTTTAGCTATCCTTCGAGAAAAGAAGTTCAGGTATTAAAAGATGTAAACTTTACGGCTGAATTTGGTCAAAAAATTGCCATTGTTGGTCCTAGTGGGGCAGGAAAATCAACTATATCTTCTTTATTATTGCGTTTTTATGATATTGAGTCTGGAGAAATTACAGTTGACGGAAAAAATATCTACGATTATGATTTAGAAAATCTTCGCGGTAATATGAGTATCGTTCCTCAGGATGTTATTTTATTTGGAGGAACTATCAAAGAAAACATTGCCTACGGAAAACCGGATGCTACTCACGAAGAAATTATGCTGGCTGCAAAACAAGCCAACGCTTTGAATTTTGTTGAAGGTTTTCCTGAGAAATTCGAAACCGTTGTAGGAGAACGCGGTGTAAAATTGTCTGGCGGTCAGCGTCAGCGTATTGCAATTGCAAGAGCATTACTTAAAAATCCAAGTATTTTAATATTAGATGAGGCCACATCCTCTTTAGATAGTGAAAGTGAAAAATTAGTACAGGAGGCTTTAGAAGTGTTGATGGAAGGAAGAACAAGTATTATTATTGCGCACCGACTTTCGACTATTAGAAATGCTGATAAAATTTTAGTTTTAGATAATGGAAAAATAACTGAACAAGGAACACACCAGGAATTAATCAATCTTGAAAACGGTACCTATAAAAATTTAAGTAATCTTCAGTTTAGTAACTATTAAAGAAACGAAAACACTATTAACTATTTTAAATTAAAAAAATGCCACATCTTAGAATTGTTTTAATCTTATTATTTATCATCTTAAACACTATCAACGTCCTAGCTCAGGAAAAACCTTTTAATGTTGTAAATATCACTCCTGATGGATCAAAATACATCAAGTTTGGAATGAATCTTCAGGTTTGGGGAAGATATTCTGAATTGAATCCCAACAGCAAAATAGGAATAAACGAAGTTGACGAAACTTTTGATGTAGTAATCAGACGTCTGCGTTTGCAAGCGATGGGAATGCTAACAGATAATATCTTTTTTCACCTTCAGTTAGGTCAGAATAACATCAATTTCACACAAAACAACGGACCTTCAAATGCGCCACTTTCCGTTATGGATGCTTTGGGAGAATATCACTTTAGTGAGAAACTTCATATTGGTGGTGGTTTAACCGCTTGGGGAGCAGGAACAACCCGTTATTCGGCAAATAGTTCTTCTTCGCAACTTACTTTAGATACGCCAATGTATCAGCAATTTGCCAATACATCATCAACTTTTGGAAATCGAAACTTAAGTATTTATGCAAAAGGATATTTAGGAAAATTTAATTACCGTGCAGCAATTACAAATCCTTATCGAAATTCAAACAATAATCTTGGATTAAATTCTACCGTAAGTACTGAAACGCCAAGAGCACAATATTCCGGAATTCTAACGTATTCTTTCCTGGATAAGGAATCACTTGAAGATGCGTATCATAAAGGAACTTACTTGGGAACAAAAAAGGTTTTCAATATAGCGTTAGGTTATATGACGCAAGCCAAAGCGATGTGGCATTTAACACCGGATGCAACTGTAGCTTATTATGATATGAAAGTTTTAGGGTTTGATGTTTTTTATGATAGTCCAATTAATGCTAAAGGAGCTGCGCTAACAGCTTATGCGGCTTTTAATAATAATAATTACGGCAAAAACTATATTCAGTCTGTAAATACGCCAAATCCTGCAATTGGAGATAATACGTTAATTAATGGTTCTGGTGCCGGATTTATTGGCGTTGGTACGGGAAATATTTATTATGCTCAATTAGGATATCTTTTTGGTAAATCAGATAATGAAGCCAAAAAAGGTCGTTTTCAGCCTTATGCAGCAACACAAATTGCCGATTTAGAAGCTTTAGATACACCAATGACGATGTATGAATTGGGTGTCAATTATTATACAACCGGAACTTTGGGGCCAAAGTTTAGTTTAAATTACCAAAACAGAGCTGTTTATGATAAAACACTTATTGGCGCATACAAACAAAGCGATCGTTTAGGAATGGTAGTTTTACAATGTCAGGTTTCTTTCTAAAAAAGGATTTAAAATTTCAATAAAAAAACTCCATTTGCAACACAAATGGAGTTTTTTTTTATATAGTAAAAATCTAAAATCTACTTCCCTTTTCTTCTTTTACGTTCCGCTTTAATCATAGATAATTCACGGCTCGTTTGTCCGGCAACAGAAGTATTTTCTTCAGCACGGCGAATTAAGTACGGCATAACGTCCTTTACAGGGCCGAAAGGTAAATATTTAGCAACATTATAACCGTTCTCAGCCAGGTTGTAACTAATATTATCGCTCATTCCGTACAATTGTCCAAACCAGATTTTATTATCGTTTTTCGCGATTCCGTTTTCGGCCATCATTTCCATCAATTTATAAGAACTCAATTCGTTGTGAGTTCCTGCAAAAATTGACATTATTTCTAAATGCTCCAACATATAATGTACAGCAGCATCATAATTAACATCCGTAGCTTCTTTAGAAACGCAAATTGGCGAAACATAGTTTTTCTCTTCCGCTCTTTTGTTCTCTTTTTCCATATAAGCACCACGAACCAGCTTCATTCCAATAAAGAAACCCTCTTTTTTGGCAACTTCATGTAGATTTTTCAAATAATCCAAACGATCCCAACGGTACATTTGCAAAGTATTAAAAACAATCGCTTTCTCTTTATTGTATTTGCGCATCATGTCAGTAACCAAATCGTCTGCAGCATCCTGCATCCAGCTTTCCTCACCGTCAATCAATAAAGCGACATCTTTTTTGTGCGCTTCACCGCAAACATGGTCAAAACGGGCTACTACTCTATCCCACTCTGACTGTTCTGCCGGAGTTAACGTTTGTTTTTCTCCTAATTTTTCATACAATTCAAAACGGCCAAAACCTGTTGGCTTAAACACAGCAAACGGAATCGCTAAACGTTCTTTAGCAAATTCAATCGTTTTTAAAGTCATTTCTAAGGCAGCGTCAAACTGCGCTTCTTCTTCTTTTCCTTCAACCGAATAATCTAATACAGACGAAACACCTTTTGTAAACATTTTGTCTACTACTGTAATACAATCGTTTTCGTTTACACCACCACAAAAATGGTCAAAAACAGTTGCACGAATTAATCCTTCTACCGGAAGATTTGCTTTTATAGCAAAATTGGTAACAGCAGTCCCTATTCTTACCAAAGGCTGGCTGTCGATCATTTTAAAAAGAAAATAAGCTCTGTCAAGTTCTGTATCGCTTTTTAACGAAAATGCAACTTGAGTGTTATCGAATATTTTTTCCATTAAGGTCAGTTTTTTGTGCAAATATAGACAGAGTTTTAAATATTATTTACCAAAAGGGCGTCTATTTTTCAATATCGGTAATAACAATGTCAAAAATAGAGTATAATTAAGTAAGAGTTTGCTTCTTCTCTGAGATTTTAGTTTACGAAAGAATGAATCAGACGCTATAAATCTTAACGAAAATCATTCATTTTAAAACAAATTAGAACAAAACTTTGAATATTATTTAGTTAAAAATGCCTTATTTTGCGCTTTCAATTAACTACAGAAATATGCAATCTATTCAGGCCAATAATTATCTCGTACATTTTAATGAAAATGCATACGAAGCCCTAAATAATCATTTAAAAGAAAATAAATACTCTAATTTGTTTATTATAGTTGATAATGAGACAAATGAGTATTGCTTGCCAAAGTTTTTGCCTTTGCTTGAAACAGACTTAACAATAGAAATTGTTGAATTTGAATCAGGAGAAGTCAATAAAAATATTGAAACCTGTATCGAAATCTGGAAAGTATTGACAGAACTTGGAGCTGACAGAAAATCACTTGTGATCAATCTTGGTGGCGGTGTTGTAACAGATTTAGGCGGTTTTGTTGCTTCTACTTTTAAACGCGGAGTCGACTTTATTAATATCCCGACAACCTTATTATCTATGGTAGACGCTTCTGTTGGAGGAAAAACCGGTGTTGATTTAGGAAATCTTAAAAACCAGATTGGTGTTATTAATGTGCCTCAAATGGTATTGATTGATACTGATTACCTTGAAACTTTACCTCAGAGCGAAATGCGTTCAGGTCTGGCAGAAATGCTAAAACACGGTCTGATATATGATGCAGCCTACTGGAAACAATTTTTAGATCTAAAAGCAATTGACTTTGCTGATTTTGATGAATTGATTTATCGTTCTGTCGAAATTAAGAATGATATCGTAATACAGGATCCAACCGAAAAGAATATTCGTAAAGCATTAAATTTTGGACATACATTAGGTCACGCAATCGAAAGCTATTTTCTCGAAAGTGAATCAAAGAAAACATTGTTACATGGTGAGGCTATTGCAATTGGAATGATTTTGGAAAGTTTTATTTCATTACATAAAAATCTGATTACAGCAGAAGAGTATGCTGAAATTAAAACAGCGATAAAAAGCATCTATGATGATGTTAATATAGAAGAAAATGACATCGATCCGATCTTGGAATTGCTGATTCATGACAAAAAAAATGAGTACGGTTTAATTCAATTTGCATTAATTGAAGGGATCGGAAAAATAAAAATTAATCAATCCGTTGAAAATAAATTGATTCTAGACGCGTTTCAGGATTATAAATCTTAAACTTTTTTTAATAAAAAGCTTTGCATTAGGTATAGATTATTTTTTACATTTGCCACGATGAAAACAAACAATAAACAAAGACAATTCAGTTCTTATAGAAACCGGCTCAATAGCTCCTTGCTAAGGATGTTGAACCGTTTTTATAATAGTAAAAGTCCATTTTATTGTGACGTTTTTTTGTATTCGAAAGCAGAACATGAAAAACTGCAAATTGTATTTGCGAATATTAGGGTTTGAATTTTAGATTGAACATCGTTTCTTAAATTAAAAATTACAATTCTAAACATCGAAAAATATAATGAATACAAAATATTCTGATCTAATTAATCAAACTTACTACTTCCCACAAGCGGAATTTAAATTAAACAAAGACAATCTTCAATTTCACAATATCGATTTGATGAAATTGGTTGAGCAATACGGTACACCTTTAAAATTTACTTATTTACCACAGATTTCCGAGAACATCAATAAGGCAAAAGCCTGGTTTAGAAAATCAATGGAAAAGAATAAATACGATGCAAAATACTACTATTGCTATTGCACAAAAAGCTCTCATTTTGAATATATTATGAATGAGGCTTTCAAAAATAACATCCACATAGAAACATCATCAGCTTTTGATGTTAATATTGTAGAAAATTTGCTTGAAAATGGTAAAATCAACAAAAGTACTTATGTCATTTGTAATGGTTTCAAAAGAGATGAATATATTACCAATATTGCAAGATTAATTAATAGCGGACATAAAAATACTATTCCGATTATTGATAATTACGAAGAACTTGATTTGCTTCAGGCTGAAATTAAAGGAAAATTCAAAATTGGAATTCGTATTGCAGCTGAAGAAGAACCTAAATTTGAGTTTTATACTTCAAGATTAGGTATTGGATACAAAAACATTGTTTCTTTCTATAAAAAACAAATTCAGGAAAATGATCGATTAGAGCTTAAAATGCTTCACTTTTTCATTAATACCGGAATCAATGATACTTCTTATTACTGGAATGAGTTAGTAAAATGTATTAAAGTATACATTGCACTTAAAAAGGAATGCCCTACTCTTGATGGTTTGAACATTGGAGGCGGTTTCCCTATTAAAAACTCTCTGGCATTTGAATACGACTATCAATATATGATTGATGAAATTATCAATCAGATAAAAATTGCCTGTGATGAAGCTGAAGTTGATGTTCCGAACATCTTTACAGAATTTGGATCATTTACTGTAGGAGAAAGCGGTGGTGCAATCTATCAGATTTTATATCAAAAGCAGCAAAATGACAGAGAAAAATGGAATATGATTGATTCGTCATTCATTACCACTTTACCGGATACATGGGCTATAAACAAACGTTTTATTATGCTGGCGGTAAACCGCTGGAATGATACTTACGAACGGGTTTTATTAGGAGGCCTGACTTGCGATAGTGACGATTATTACAATTCAGAGCAAAATATGAATGCTATTTATTTGCCTAAATACAACAAAGAAAAGCCATTGTATATTGGTTTCTTTAATACGGGTGCGTATCAGGAAACTATTGGAGGTTACGGAGGTTTACACCACTGTTTGATTCCACAGCCTAAGCATATTTTAATAGATCGTGACGAAAACGGCATTCTAGCTACTGAAGTTTTCTCAGAACAGCAAACTTCTGACGATGTATTGAAAATTTTAGGATATACCAAAAAAGTATAAAAATAAACCTGCAAATTAAAAGTTAATAAATATAAAATTATTAATTTGCAGTATCCTCTGGAAGGTTAAACTTTTAATTCAAAAACAAAAAAAACAAAAAAAAATGAAAGGACCAATCAGTCAGTTTATTGAAAAACATTACTTACACTTTAATTCTGCTTCTTTGGTTGATGCTGCAAAAGCATACGAACAACAATTGGCAAATGGAGCTAAGATGATGGTAAGTATGGCTGGCGCTATGAGTACAGCAGAAATTGGTAAAATTTTTGCCGAAATAATCAGACAGGACAAAGTTCAGATTATTTCATGTACAGGAGCCAATCTGGAAGAAGACATCATGAACTTAGTAGCACACTCTCACTACGAAAGAGTGCCAAACTACCGTGATTTAACTCCGGAAGATGAATGGGCTTTGCTTGAAAGAGGATTAAATCGTGTTACTGACACTTGTATCCCTGAGCATGAAGCATTTCGTCGTTTACAAAAACACATTTACAAAATCTGGAAAGATGCTGATGACAAAGGAGAACGTTATTTTCCTCATGAATTTATGTATAAAATGTTGTTATCCGGTGTTTTAGAAGAATATTACGAAATAGATTTAAAAGATAGCTGGATGTATGCAGCAGCAGAGAAAAACTTACCTATTATTGTACCGGGCTGGGAAGATAGTACGATGGGAAATATCTTTGCTTCATACGTGATTAAAGGAGATTTAAAAGCTTCTACCATGAAGTCAGGAATCGAATATATGGTATTCCTTTCAGACTGGTATCCAAAAAACAGCACTAACGGAATTGGATTTTTCCAAATTGGTGGTGGTATTGCAGGAGATTTCCCTATTTGTGTGGTGCCAATGTTGTATCAGGATATGGAAATGCATGATATTCCGTTTTGGAGTTATTTCTGCCAAATTTCAGATTCAACAACTAGTTACGGATCTTATTCCGGAGCAGTTCCAAATGAGAAAATCACTTGGGGTAAATTAGATATTAAAACCCCTAAATTCATTATTGAGTCGGATGCAACTATTGTTGCCCCGTTAATTTTTGCTTACTTATTAGATTTATAGGATATTTATGAAAAGAGTTATAGTAGACTACGCTAAACTTACCAATGAAATTTTGAACCTTTTGGTCGAAAAATTTCCTGATGGTTATGATGATTCGGATGTTATCCGTTTTAGAAATGCTAAAAACGAATTAATCGAAGCTGTTGAAGTTCGTACTGAAGACACTATTTATTTAGTAAAAATTAGTACTAAACTTGCTGACAGAATTGAGAATTACGATGAAGATGACGACATTGATCTTGATGTTGACACAATCGAACCAGTAAAAGGTCTTGATCTTGATGATGATAGCGACGATGACGATGACGATGATGCAATTGACAAACCAGATACTGATGGCGCAGATGATGATGACGATGAAGACAGAGATCCGGACGATATCGCTGATGAAGATGATGAAGACGACGAAGATTAATCTAAATCTTTCAAAATAAATTAAAGGAACTCTATTCGGGTTCCTTTTTTTATTATTAACCAAAACAATAATTAAATATAAGAAAAGTACTATATATAGTATTTTTTGCTATATTTAAGGATCGATAAATATAAGCTCAATGACTTCAGAAGTATTACACGCCAAACTAAAAGAAAATTTCGGATTCGAAAAATTCAGACCCAATCAGGAAACGATAATAAATACAATTCTTTCCGGTCAGGATACTTTGGCGATTATGCCAACGGGAGGTGGTAAATCAATCTGTTTTCAGTTGCCCGCTTTAGTTTTGCCGGGAATCACCATTGTTATTTCTCCTCTAATCGCCCTGATGAAGGATCAGGTAGATAGTCTGAAAACCAACGGAATCAATGCCTGTTATATCAATAGCAGTCAATCGAGCGAAGAACAGCAGTTTTATATAGACAATTTAAAATCGAACAAATTTAAGCTCGTTTATATAGCTCCCGAAAGCCTATCTTATCTCGATGTTGTTTTTAATGAATTGACTGTCAGTTTAATTGCTATTGATGAAGCGCATTGTATTTCATCATGGGGACATGATTTTCGTCCGGCGTATACTAATTTAGGTTATTTAAAAAGCCGCTTCCCTTCTACTCCGGTTTTGGCTTTGACCGCTACGGCAGATAAAGCAACACGAACAGATATTACAAAACAATTAAATTTAAGAAACCCAAAAACTTTTGTAGCTTCTTTTGATCGAAAAAATTTAAGTCTCGAAGTTCGCCCTGCTTTAGACAGAGTCAAACAAATCATTGATTTTGTTGAAAACAAACCCAATGAATCTGGAATCATCTACTGTTTAAGCCGAAAAACTACGGAAGAACTGGCGATAAAACTGCAAAAAAATGGAGTAAAAGCAAAAGCATATCACGCCGGTTTAGAAAATAAACTTCGTGCCAAAACACAGGATGAATTTATAAATGATGACTGTCAGGTAGTTTGTGCGACAATTGCTTTTGGAATGGGGATTGATAAATCAAACGTTCGTTGGGTGATTCATTATAACCTGCCAAAAAATATTGAAGGCTATTATCAGGAAATTGGCCGCGCAGGCCGTGACGGATTACCGGCTGAAACAGTTTTGTTTGAAAGTTATGCAGACGTGATCCAGCTTCAGAAATTTGCATCCGAAGGATTGAACTCAGATGTTCAGCTGGCGAAACTGGAAAGAATGAAACAGTATGCCGATGCTTTAAGCTGCAGAAGAAAAATTCTGCTCTCCTACTTTGGTGAATTGGTAAAAGAGAATTGCGGTAATTGCGATATTTGCAAAAATCCTCCAAAATTTTTCGATGGTACGATTCTCGCGCAAAAAGCATTGTCTGCTATTAGTCGTTTACAGGAATCTGAGCCTTTGGCTGTAATTGTAGATTTTTTGAGAGGCTCGAAAAACGCGTATATTTATGAAAAAAATTATCAAGACTTAAAAACGTACGGAATTGGCGATGATATTTCCTGGTACGACTGGAACCAGTATCTTATTCAGCTCATAAATTTAGGTTATTGTGAAATTGCCTTTCATCAGCATAATAAAATTTTACTGACTCCTTTTGCAAAGAAAGTTTTATTTGAAGGTGAAAAAGTAAAGCTGAATACAGTCGTTAAAAAAGTAATTGACAAAAACGAAATCAAGGAAACAAAAACAAAAGCAGCTAAAAGTTCTCTTTTTGAAATCCTCCGCAAATTGCGTTATGAGATTTCTAAAGACGAAGAAGTTCCAGCTTACGTAATTTTTAGTGATGCCGCCTTAAGGCAAATGGAAACGTTGCGACCTATGAGTGATGAAGAATTTCTTGCGATTGATGGTGTTGGAAAAGCAAAACTTGAAAAATATGGTCAGGAATTTATAGATGCTATTGTTTATTACGAGAATGCCAAAAAGACAAAAGCCAAGTCAAAAAAAGAAGGCAACACTTACAAGACAACTTTAGAATTATTTCAAAATGGAATCTCTGTAAAAGAAATTGCCGAACAGCGCAATTTGGGTCATACAACGATTATTTCGCATTTAGCAAAATTATATGTAGATGGCAATGATATTGATTTAAGCGAATTTGTTTCTGCGAATGAAGTAATGCAGTTGCATAAAGCACAGATCGATCTTGAATATCCAACAGCACTAAAGCCCTATTTTGATCATTTTGAAGAAAAATTATCCTATGACAAAATCAGGTTAGGCCTTGCTATTGTAGAGAGAAATAAGTAATGTCATTGCGAGGAACGAAGCAATCTCAATAGGGATTCGACAAAACTTAGCTGAAAAAATACGCTCATTTTTGTCATCCTGAGCGAAGTCGAAGGACACACAAGTAGCTCTACAAAGATTGGTGATTTTGCAGGAGGAGTTTCTTGCGAAGATCCCTCGTTCCTCGGGATGACAAGATTGTGATAAATTTTAAGTTTAAAAAAAATACTAAAAACAAAAAAATCCTGTAAAAATATTTTTCACAGGATTTTTTTTATTTCGAAAAAATAAACTTATAAATACCTTTCTTCAAAAACTTTTTGATGGTGTTTTTGATGTCCAATAATTACAAAGCCTAATGCTCCGGCTGAAAGCTGATGCGTTGATGCAGTCCCAATTCGTTTCAGCTGTTCTTCAGATAAGCTTTTGTAAAACAATAAAGTGGAATGTCTTACAGCAGAAAGCTCAGTCAATAAATCCTGAAGACTTCTTTTGTTTGCAGCTGTATTGTCTACATAATCATTTTCTTCAAATCCCGGTAATGGAGTTTTGTCATTTCTTGAAAAACGCAAAGCACGATATGCAAAAATACGTTCACAATCAATCAAATGCTGAATAATCTCTTTGATTGTCCATTTTCCTTCTGCGTAGCGATAATCAAATTTATCCAATGGAATATTTTGAACAAATCGAATAAAATCATGAAGGGAGATTTCAAGCTCTTCAATCAAATTTATTTCTCCTGCCTCACGAACATAATTCGCAAAAGGACCGGAATATTCTGTTTCTAGTAATTGACTTGTATTCATTTGCTACAATTTATAATATACTTTAAATCGAATGTTATGCTGAGTTTCTACTCGCATTTGTATTTCCGAAAAGTGATCTGGTCACAATTTTTTCGTATACTTTTACCAACTCTTCATCAACCTCATTTTCTTTATTCAGTTCGTTAATTCTTAGTAAAGCATATTGTTGTATTGTCAACAACGGCAATACGATACGCTCTCTTACCTGAATCGATGCTATACCATCAGGATAGTTTTCCATGAGGGTTTTGTGACCTGCGATTTTAAGCAGTAAACGTTTTGTTTCCTGAAATTCATCGTAGATAATTTGCCAGAATTCTCCAAACTCAGGATCATTTCTCATGTAGGCTGTTAATGGTAAAAATGATTTTGCCAATGACATCATGCTGTTTTCAAGCAGTGTTTTAAAGAATAAAGAATTATGATACAAATCGTGTACTTTGTCCCATTGATTGTTTTCTTCAAAATGTTTCAATGCAGATCCAACTCCAAAGAATCCAGGTACATTTTGTTTCAACTGACTCCATGATCCTACAAAAGGGATTGCTCTCAAATCAGCAAAATCCAACGATTCAGACTTGCTTCTTTTAGATGGACGGCTTCCGATATTCGTTTTAGAATAATACTTAAGCGTACTCATTTTTTCTAAATACGGAATAAACTTAGGATGATTTTTAAAACTTAGATATTTCTCATATCCTAAATCAGCCAATTGCGTTAAAATCTGAGTTTCATCTGCACTCAATTCGTTTTTCTCTTTACTAAATACCTGGTTTGTGACACCGGCAGTTAATAAATTTTCGATATTATAACGACAAGAATCTAAAGTTCCGAAATTAGAACTAATTGTTTGCCCCTGCACCGTAATCTGAATTTCGTTATTTTCGATCTTAGGCCCTAAAGAAGCATAGAATTTATGGGTTTTTCCGCCACCACGTGCCGGAGGTCCACCACGTCCGTCAAAGAAAATGGCTTTTATGCCATATTTTCTTGAGATTTCAGTCAATGCAATTTTTGCCTGATAAATACTCCAGTTTGCCATTAAGTAGCCACCGTCTTTAGTTCCGTCAGAGAAACCTAACATGATTGTTTGCTTGTTTTCTCTTTCCTGTAAGTGTTTTGAATATTCTGGATTTGTGTACAATTGCTCCATAATATGATGCGCATTCTGCAAATCATCAACAGATTCAAAAAGCGGGATAATATCTACAGTTGGATTTTCCCAATTGTTCAAACGAATCATTGCAAAAGTCTCCATTACATTTAATGCGCTTTCATTATTACTAATGATATAGCGATTCGCGCCAAATTCACCATTTGCTTTCTGAATGGTTTTAATAGCCTGAACAGACTCTAAAGTTGATCTTGTAATTTCATTTTCAAAATCAGCCGGATTTAACTCCCCTTTCACTTTAGATAAAACAACTAATTTTTCATCTTCAGATAATTCAAAATAATTAGAAGGAAATATTGAAGAGCCTGAGTTTAAATAATGATTTACGACATCTTTGAATACAGCGTCATGAATTTTACTATTCTGACGAATATCTAAAGTCGCAAAATGAAAACCAAAAAGATTGATTTTTACCAAGAATGCTTCCAGTTCATCTAAGTATAAAGATTGGTGTTTTTCGATAATTATATCTCTAATAAGATTCAATTGCGATAATAATTCTTCTAAAGTGATGTAAATTTCACCTTTAGAATAAAACACAGAACGGTAAAGCTTATGTTCAAGTTCAGCTACCACAGTGTCTACTCCTGAGAAAGTTAACTTACGTTTTAAATTTCTCATTTCGATATAATAACACTTTAATATAGAGGTACGCAAACGATCCGCAACTTTCAGAGTGATTTCAGTAGTTACAAAAGGATTTCCGTCACGATCCCCGCCCGGCCAGAAACCAAGTTTTATTAGTTGATTTTGAATAGCTTCTCCGTGAAGGATATTTTTTTGCAAATAATGAACAATTTCACCTGAGGTTGCATAAAATACATTCTCTAAATACCAGATCAGACTAACCGCTTCATCGTAAGGATTTGGTTTTTCGTTCTGGATAAAAGGTGTTTTTCCTAATTGCGCTAACAATTCTTTGATTTTTAATAAATCATTTAAACGAATAGCATCCGTTAAATCATTTATAATTCCTAAAACTGCCCCAGGATAGAATTGCGTTGGATGCGCTGTTAGAACTGTTCTGACATTAAAATTTTCTAAGAATTCGATCAATTCATGATCTTTCTCCTTGGCATCTGATTTCTCTTTGATATCACGCAAAGACCCACGCCCTTCCATATTGTTAACTTCTGGGAAAGCAGCATCTTCAATAGCATCAAATAATACAATTTGACGCTCTGTATACTGAATAAATCGAAACATTAAATCGATCTTATCCTTTTCTGTGGCATTGTTTAAGTATCGATTAGAGAAGAAATCGAATATTTCTTTTGGTGTTTCTTGTTTTTTAAATCCCGTTTCGCATGTCTCTGTAAATAAAGGAAGTAATGCTCCTGTATTGTCTATAGAATCAAAAGGCAATGTTATAAATACACTATTATAAATGTGGTATTTTGAGAGAACATCTTGATTAAAACGTTCTATTTTAGGCAACGTATACATAATTCTGTTGTAGTTGGTTGGTTAATTAGTCATAAAAAAACCCCAAGAATAAACTTGAGGTTATATTTTAATATAGCATTCAAGAAAAAATTACATATTTTTAAAAATAGTATGCATCAAACGCTTCTTATCGTTTATACTTTCTTCTAATGAAATCATTGTTTCTGTTCTGTAAACACCATCAATATCATCTATCATAAAGATAACTTCTTTTGCGTGTTTAGTATCTTTTGCTCTGATTTTGCAAAAGATATTGAATTTTCCAGTCGTTACAGAAGCTACTGTTACGAACGGAATTTGATTGATTCGCTCTAATACAAATTTAGTTTGCGACGTATTATTAAGAAACACACCTACATATGCAATAAATGAATATCCTAATTTATCGTAATCTAAAGCCAATGAAGACCCCATTATTATCCCTGCGTCTTCCATTTTCTTTACCCTAACATGCACTGTACCAGCAGATATCAATAGTTTTTTTGCAATGTCAGTAAACGGAACTCTCGTATTGTCTATTAACATATCTAAAATCTGGTGATCTACTTCATCTAAACGAAATTTACTCATAATTCTTTAATTAATATTACTAATTGCTATTACAAAGTATAAAAATATATATAAAAAACAACAAATTCACATAAAAATTAACTTTTTATCAATCCGTTAACAAATTTAACATTTTTATTTAAATAAAAATTTGCTTTTTGATTCAATTTGGGAAAATTAGTAAAGTCATCGGAATAAACAGCTCCTTTTGCGTCATATTCATAATGTCCGAAATAATTTTCTAATTCACCTAATTCAACTATATAAGCATTAAAATGAATCTTATTTTCAATCAATTCCTCTTTGTATTGTGCGACAAAATTCGTAATAATTTCGATACCATCATAATTTATTTTGATATTTTTATACATAAAATCATAAAAAACCACTTTATTTTGTGAAATATTCAAATAATCATTAATTCTGTTATCAACTAAATCGTTTTCGCAAATTACTTCAAAGCTTGTTAAAAGTGAGAAAAATATGAATTTTCTCGTAATCTCGCGTTCGTAATCATTAGCAAAATGACCTGCTTCAAACAAAATTGTAGGCACTCCTAAAAACTGAAAAGTGTCTCCTATGCAATTGATATTAAAAGAATCATCAAAGCGGCCTACTTGTCCGGGAATGTATTGCTGGAGGACATCATTAATTCCGGCAATAACATTAATAGCTTTTAGTCGGTTCTCATTTACTTCTCTTTCTTCATTATAAGAAGGTGCTAAAAATGAAACTGTAGCCGGTTTTCCGGTTGCTCCTGCCCCAAAAATAGTACGCTGATCATGAAGATTAAAACAAAAATGAGGTTGAAAGGTTTCAAATGCTTCTCGCAAAATTTTACTTTCCGGTTGGGTTAGATTCTGTGAGTCACGGTTTAAGTCGACTTTATTGGCGTTTTCACGCGTATAAAGTCTGGCTCCGTCAGGATTTAGAATTGGAATAGCATAAAATGTAAAAGTTTTAAGCATTTTTTCTGCAAATTCAGATCCGCTGTTTAATACATTAATAAAGTCAAACAAGGCTTTTGTTGTCGTGCTTTCGTTTCCGTGCATCTGCGACCACAAATAAATACGGGTTTCTCCTGTTCCTATTGTATAACTATAAATAGGTTCGTCTAAAACAGACCTCCCAATAATCTGAACTTGATTATTAGTATTGAGTTTGTCTAATAAAGGTTGAATGTGATCTAAAGTCAGGTAACGGCCTTCTATTGATTGTTCTTTGTATTGGTTGAATAATTCTTCTAAATTCATTGTCTTTTGATTAGTTTACAAAAGTAAACATCTTTATTTTTACAATTGTAAACAGTTGAAAATAATAATAATTTAGAATTGTAAACACGTTTTTGTCATTTATTTGATGATAAGCAACGGCAATAGTTGACAAATGTTATTTACTTACAAATAACAAATTAAACAACTATATATTAGCTACTTACATATCTATATATAAAGTCTTACTTTCTGTTTAAATACTTGTTTATAGTAATTTACAACTGTAAAATTGCTTTATTAGTTTCTTTTAGTTACATTTGTAAACAAGGATTCAAATAATAATAATTTACAATGGTAAACATCGATGATTTTGTAAAACGTCTTGAAATTTTACTTGACTATTACGTTCTAAATGCCTCTGCATTTGCAGATAAAATTGGCGTTCAGCGTTCAAGTATGTCTCACCTGCTTTCCGGAAGAAACAAACCTAGTTTAGATTTTGTGATGAAAATATTAGAAGTTTTCCCGGATGTAGACTTGTATTGGATTTTAAATGGTACAGGAAGTTTTCCGAAAAGTAACGAACAAGTTTCGGATAATATAAAAACAACAGCTCCCGCTCCTGTCCAGGAAAATTTATCTGGTGGAGATTTATTTTCTGAGGTGTATTATAAGGAAGCTCAAAAACCAGAAACAAAATATGCTCAGGAAATTAAAAATCAAAATTTAAGTTCAGAGGAAGGTGAAATTGAAAAAATAGTTATTTTTTATAAAAACGGAACATTTAAAGCTTACAACCCTTAATTTGTAAAAATCGTGTATTTCAAAAAAAATAAAAATATTTTTTTTTAAGCGATTCTCACGTAACATCAAAAAAAAGCTGGAATTTATAATTGAAATCCATTTTGGGGGATTTTACCAACAACTCCTTCATAATGCTTTTTCAGAATTGCTAAATCGGCTTCATAATTTCCGGTCGGGAAAAATGCCTTTCCTAAATTGACTTCTTTTTTACCCCAATCAAATGCAACCGGGATAATAGGAACTTTTGCTTTAAGTGCTATATAATAAAAACCGCTTTTAATTTCAGTTACTTTTTTACGGGTTCCTTCGGGAGCAACAGCTAATCTGAAAACTTCTTTTCTGTCAAAAATGGCAGCAATTGAATCTACTTTATTCAATCCGCCTGTACGATCTATAGGTTCTCCTCCTACACTTCTGAAATAATATCCAAAAGGGAATTTGAATAATTCTTTCTTTCCTACCCAGTTCATTTCTAATCCGGAGATGCCTCTGGTGAATATTCCCAAATAAAAATCATGATTACTTGTATGAGGCATCACCATCATCACACATTTTTTAACTTCCGCATTTTCAATTCCTGCTATTTTCCAGCCCATTAGCTTAAAAAAGATGAATTTATACAACTGTTTCTTCATTAAAATTTATTTTTTGTTGCAAAATAAAAGATTTAAAGTGGTAAATTTGAGTAAAAGCATTTAAAAATGATTCAAAAATTATTCAGTTATATCATTCCAATAAAAATATTTAAGAAAAAATCACAAAGAAGCAAGATTATAGAAGTTACGTGGGCCAATGGCGAATTGGTTTTAGATTCTGAGAATACTAATTATTCCTACGGCAGTTTGCAGCGTATATTAAGGTACGGACTTAGAAACATTGGTTATGAGGCCATTCTTAAAATGGAACATATTTTATTACTGGGTGTTGCCGGCGGAAGTGTTATCAAGACATTGGTAGATGAAATTGAGTATAAAGGCAAAATAACCGGCGTCGAAATTGACCCGGATATGATTCAGATTGCGAATCAGTATTTCAACCTGGATCAAATTAAGCAATTGGAAATTATTATTGATGATGCATTTGAGTTTGTTTTAAAAACAAAAAACAAATACGATCTGATTATTATTGATGTTTTTGAAGATATCAAAATGCCTAATTTCTTATTTGAAAGTTTTTTTAGTGAGCGCATTTGTTCTCTTTTGCAAAATCGTGGTTTTGTTCTTTTTAACACTATGATTCTTGATGAAGCGCACAATGTTCGAAACCGAAAATATATTACTGAAATAAATTCCGAATTATTTGTTTCAAAAATGCTCCCGCGTATAGAAGTCCATAATGAATTAATAATTATTGAAAAAGTCGCCTAAATTTAAAGTTTTATGAAACCCCTCGTCTCCATATTAAAAGCCTTACCTCCTGCCAAGATTATTGATTCTGATATTCATTTTTCAAAATATATTCCGCTTGATCTTTCTGTAACCAATCAGGAACTGGTAGAAAGTAAACCTGAAAGTGCTATAGAATTTGAGACTTTTATTTCAAATTATTTAGAAAGAAATAATGCTCAAGTTGCATTTGGCGGCTATATTGAAGGCAGGACATTGTACAAACGCAGTTCAATCTTTAAAAACGATGCTGTACCTGAGCGCAACATTCACATTGGTCTGGATTTATGGACAAAAGCCGATACAGCAGTTTTAGCGCCATTAAAAGGAAAAGTACACAGCTTCCGGAACAACATTGGTTTAGGAGATTATGGCCCCACAATTATTTTAGAACACAATGTCGAAAATGAAAAATTTTATACTTTATACGGGCATTTATCGTTAGAAAGTATAGAAAACCTTAATGTTGGGAAAGTTTTTGATAAAGGAGAAAAGATTGCAACTTTAGGAAATGCCACAGTCAATGGTGATTACGCACCACATTTACATTTTCAGATTATAAAAAATATTGAATCGTATTATGGTGATTATCCCGGTGTTTGCAATACAAATGATCTAAACTTCTATATAGAAAATTGTCCCGACCCGAACTTATTATTAAAAATTACTTAAATGATTATGAAGAAAGCAGGATTGATTATATGTTTGTTGTTGTTAATTGGATGTAAATCTAAAACCATTAGCAGAGATACTGAAGATTTGAAGATTAAGAAAATTTCCGGTTCTGAAATTAATTCCAATCAGCAACAAAAAGCGTACGAATTAGGAAAAAGGGTTTTAGAAACTTGTAATACCTCTAAATTTAAACCTTTTAATGAAACTGAAGTTACGGCATCAGTGAGGGAAAATACGACAGAGGAACGCCTGACAAAAACATGTCAGAGATTTAGACAATATTACGGAAGTTTTATAGACTTAAAATTAGATGGCGTTTACAAAACCAAACAAGAAGTTGTTTATCGTTATCGTGCCTTATACACAAAAAAAATAGCCAATAAAGAATTGCGCGTTTTTGTAAATGAAGACAATTTGGTTTCATCCATTAAATCAATGGATTGGGATGAAAAATTCGATTCAAAATTAACAGAACAATAAAGTAAAACTATGAATTTAAAACTGCCTTTTTTTATACTACTATTTATTTCAACATTTGCAAATGCTCAGCAAACAATGAGCATTAACGGTTCTAAACCTTACCCTGCCACAGAAAACTATACTTTCATTTGCGAAAAGTATGTTTTTACAGGCGAAGCAAATGTTCAGATTGCGAAAACAGAAAAAGGAGGCGTTTTAAAAATTAGTATTGGCACTGCCAATGATAAAACCAGAATTTCGGGCGGACTTTATGTTGATTTGGCAAACGGAGATGTCATTCCTTGTATTGACAAAAAGGTTAATGAAACAATTGAAGGCAAAACAGCGTCCTACTATTATTTTACTCCGGCGGAAATGATAAAACTGAAAAAAAATGATATCAAAGGAATTCGATTTATTGTAACCGGAAATTCTAATGCATTTGGTGATCAGACCGGATATTTTACGGCTTCTAATAAAATGACATACTTCTCTACAGCTTTCGATAAAACTAAAAAATCATTTGATACAGCAGCGGCAATTAGTGCTTTATAAATAAATGTTTTAATCTAATAAATCCTATATTTATACTTTAAATTATTCTTATGAATGCTAACGAAGTTTTAATTACAAAATTTTATACTGCTTTTGCAAATGGTGATGCAAAAACCATGAGTGAATGTTACCATTCTAAAGTTGAATTTAGTGATCCTGCTTTTGGTTTGCTAAAAGAAGATCAGGTTTCTAAAATGTGGAAAATGCTGCTTTTAAAAAGTAAAGGCAAGATCAAAATAGAATTTTCAGATATAAAAGCAGATGATTTTTCAGGAACCGCTAAATGGGTTGCTGCTTATAATTTTAGCAAAACCAATAGAAACGTAATCAATAAGATTAAAGCTGAATTTGCTTTTCAGGATGGATTAATTATCAAACATACGGATCATTTTGATGTATGGAGCTGGTCTGGACAAGCTTTTGGTCCTGCCGGATATTTACTAGGATGGACAAGTTTTTTTCAAAATAAAATTCGGGAACAAGCCTTATTGTCACTCAAAAAATTTCAGGAATCCAAATAATTTCTATAATTTAGAAATTCAATACACTCACATTAGCTAAAAAATATTTTAGTTCTTATAACTGCCTTTGTACTATCTGCTTGTTTGTTGCTTTTTTGTTGAGTTAAGCGTGTTTTTAATCTTGAATTACTATGAAAGAACTTGTACACAAAAAATTAAATCAGCTGCAAGCCACCGCAATTTGCGGAAACGATATTAGTTCTTCGTGTTTGTATGTTTCAGCTCTGACTATTTTGTATGCGGGTCAATATGCTTGGATTTCATTATTGATTGTCGCTATTGTTTTATTTTTATTCAGGAAAATTTACGGAGAAGTTGTTGGTGCGATTCCTTTAAACGGTGGAGCTTACAATGTTTTGCTAAACACATCAACCAAACGATTGGCATCTTTAGCCGCAACATTAACGGTTTTGTCTTATATGGCAACTGCTGTAATATCGGCCTCAGAAGGAATGCATTATCTGCATGGAATTTTCGAAAGTTTAGATGTAACGATCGCAACGGTAATTGTTTTGATACTATTTACCGGGCTTGCTATTTTAGGAATTGGTGAATCTGCTTTTGTAGCTGTAATTATTTTTATAACTCATCTGGCCACTTTAAGTCTACTTGTTTTAGCTTCACTGTGGTTTGTGCTGAATAATGGTTTAGCAACTTTTCACATCAATTGGGAAACGCCTATTGCTTACGGAAATATAAAGACAGCCCTTTTTCTTGGATTTTCAGCAGCGATGCTCGGAATATCAGGTTTTGAGAGTTCTGCCAATTTTGTAGAAGAACAGGAGCATGGTGTTTTTCCAAAAACGTTGCGAAATATGTGGGCAATTGTAAGTTTCTTCAATCCTGTAATTGCTATTTTATTAATCAGTATAATTCCGTTAACCGAAGTTGGTGCCAATAAAGAATCCCTTTTGGCACATTTAGGACAGACAACCGGCGGGTCTTGGCTGGCATGGCTTATTTCTATCGACGCTGTTTTAGTTTTGTGCGGTGCTGTATTAACTTCATTTGTTGGAGTTTCCGGATTATTAAACCGAATGACACTGGATAGAATTCTCCCAAATTATTTTCTGAAACAAAACAAAAGAGGTTCGCATTATCGAATCGTAATTAGCTTTTTGGTTTTGTGTATTTCGGTACTTTTTGCTACCAGCGGACATTTAGAATCTTTGGCAGGTGTTTATACTTTTTCCTTTTTGGCTGTAATGGCATTATTCGGAATAGGTAATTTATTACTCAAATTTAAACGAAAAAAATTACCAAGACCTGAACGAGCACGCGGAATTGCCGTGGTTATAGCAGTTTTATTTATTATTGCTGCTTTTGTAGGGAATATGAAACTGAACATCAATGCATTTTATACATTTTTAAAATATATGGTTCCTTCTCTGATTTTTATCGGAATCATGCTCAACCGTGTCATTTTGATACGTTTGTTAATCGAAGCTTTAGAATATTTCTATCAGCCTTTACGTAAACTAGTGATTCTCAGTAATCGTTATTTACAAAAATTGAGTGTAGAAATCAATTCGCAGGAATTTGTCTTTTTCACCAAAGGCGATGATATTGCAATTTTGAATAAAGTCCTGCAATATGTACAGGGAAATGAAACTACCAATAAATTAAAAATTGTATATGTCACAAATAATACTTCAAGAAATGAAGCGCTTATCAAAGATCTTGAAGTTTTAGATCGTGCTTACGATGAAATAGATTTGGAATACCTTGAAATACAAGGCGTTTTTGGCCCTGAAATTATCGACGAATTATCAAAAAAATGGAAAATTCCAAAGAACTTTATGTTCATAGGTTCTCCGGGAAACAAATTCTCCTACAGAGTTTCTGATTTAGGCGGAGTTCGTCTTATTATGTAGCCGAATTTTCAGGAGCAGAAAAATCAGATTTTATAAAGACCTTCTGTCCCGCTTTCGCCTTTATCTTTGTTCGTTCCTCTCAAAGGATACCGGCTCTATCGGGGCTAATCCGGAAATATATCATTTGTAAGAATTAAAATTATTTTTTTCCACAAAGAACGCAAGATCTTTTACTTTAAGGATTTTTATAAAACTCAAAGTTCGCAAAGCATTGTATCGAATTAGCTTTGCTAACCTTAGCGTTTGCTGCGTTAGCGGTTAAATAAAAGATTACGTTCTAAACCAACCCGCAACCAATTCATCTTCAAATGAATTTGCATTTTTATGAATAAACTCATTCGAGTTTTTATTATAAGAGTAATCCAAAGCCCAGCTTTCGTGGTTTTTGGCTAGATCTTTAATGCTTTCGCAGACAAAAGCAATTTCTTCATCAGTAGTTGTTGGGTGAATCGACATTCTGATCCATCCCGGTTTTTTGATTAAATCGCCAATCGTGATTTCATCCACCAATTTGTTTGAAGTTTCCTGATCTACGTGCAGTAGAAAATGCCCGTAAGTTCCGGCACAGCTACATCCTCCCCTGGTTTGGATTCCAAATTTATCATTCAGCAATTTGACTCCAAGATTAAAATGCAAATTTTCTATAAAGAACGAAATTACGCCCAAACGATTCTGATGCTGTCCGGCCAAAATTTTGATATTAGAAACAGGATTTAATGCTGTAAAAACATAATCAACAATTTCGCGTTCGCGCTGCAGAATGTTTTCGATTCCCATTTCTTCTTTTAGTTCGATCGCCAGTGCAGTTTTAATAACCTGCAGGAAACCGGGAGTTCCCCCGTCTTCTCTGTCTTCGATATTATCGATGTATTTATGTTCTCCCCAAGGATTTGTCCAGCTTACAGTTCCTCCGCCCGGACAATCAGGGATCATATTATTATATAGTTTTTTATTGAATATCAAAACACCTGAAGTTCCCGGACCACCTAAAAATTTATGTGGTGAAAAGAAAATAGCGTCAAGATAAGCTTCGGGATCTTCAGGATGCATGTCAATTGCGACATAAGGTCCTGAGCAAGCGAAATCTACAAAACAAACGCCGTGATGCTGGTGCATTAATTTTGCTGCCTCATGAAAAGGTGTTTTTAAACCCGTAACATTCGAGCATGACGTGATTGAGGCAATCTTAATCGTTCTGTCAGCATATTTCTCTAATAATAAAGCCAAATTATCCAAACAAAAAAGCCCTTTTTCGCAAGACGGAATAATCTCAACATCGGCAATCGTCTCTAACCAGGATGTTTGATTAGAATGGTGCTCCATATGTGAAATAAAAACAATTGGCTTTTTTTCTGCCGGAACAGTAATAAAGTCTTTTAAATTTTCAGGAATCTTAAGGCCTAAAATACGCTGAAATTTATTAACAACACCAGTCATTCCCGTTCCGTCTGTAATCAAAACATCATCATTATTGGCATTTGTGTGACGTTTGATAATGTTTCTGGCATGATGATACGCTTTTGTCATGGCAGTACCTGACACAGTCGTTTCTGTATGTGTATTCGCAACAAAAGGCCCAAAATCATTCAGAAGTTTCTCTTCAATAGGGCGATATAACCTTCCGCTGGCAGTCCAATCCGTATAAATGATCTTTTTATTGCCATAAGGCGAAGTAAATTCCTGTTCAATTCCAACGATATGTTGTCTAAAATCCTGAAAATAGGTTTCTAAAGTGATGGTACTATTTTTGCTATTCATTAGTGTGCCTGTGTTTGATTGCAAATATATTGCTTTTTAGCAGAATTGCGAATTTATCAATTGTAAACTTCAAATATTAAATAACCAATTGATATATTTATCTAAACAGCTTTTTTATTAGTAATTTATCATAATATTCTATCGGATTAATAGGGCAATAGAAACTAAACAATACTATTTTATGGAAAATTTATCAGTAGCTACTTTTGGTGGTGGATGTTTTTGGTGTATTGAGGCTGTTATTCAGCGTTTAAAAGGAATAGAATCCTTAAAATCAGGGTATTCCGGAGGTTTTATCAAAAATCCTCCTTATCGTGAAGTTTGTACTGGCAGAACCGGTCATGCCGAAGTGATACAAGTTACTTTCAATCCTGACATAATTTCATATCATGATCTTATCTTTATATTCATGACAAGTCACGATCCTACTACTCTAAATCGTCAGGGAGCTGATGTGGGAACGCAATACCGTTCTGTTATTTTGTATCATGATGCCGAACAAAAAGAAATAGCTGAGAAGGTTTTTGAAGAGGTAAAACCTTTTTATGAAGATCCAATTGTAACTGAATTAACTGCTTTCGAAGTATTTTATGAAGCCGAAGAAGATCATCAAAACTATTACAATAACAATCAGGATGCCCGTTACTGCCAGATCGTAATTGATCCTAAAGTACAGAAATTAAAAAAAATGTACAGCGAAAAATTGGTTGACTAAATATAGATTTTGCCACTGATTGCAAAACTGGGAATGATTTTCCTTACTTACTTTTAAATCCCATAAGGATTTACAAAGAATCATTTTTATCTGAGTAATCAGTGGCTTAAAATAATTCAAATGAAAAATCTTAAAATAAATAATCGATTTACTGCTGAATTACCTGCAGATCCTAACGAAACAAATGAAGTTCGTCAGGTTTCTAAAGCGCTTTTTTCATACGTAAATCCGACCAAACCATCAAATCCTAAGCTTATTCACGTTTCTAAAGAAGTAGCTGAGTTGGTTGGTATTGCTGAAGATGAAATTCAGTCTGACGCGTTTTTGAATGTCTTTTCAGGAAAAGAGATTCTTCCCGAAACGCGTCCGTATGCTATGTGTTACGCAGGGCATCAGTTTGGGAACTGGGCAGGACAATTGGGCGATGGCCGTGCTATTAATCTGAATGAAGTGGAACATAATAACGATTTTTTCACCTTGCAGTTAAAAGGAGCAGGGAAAACCCCCTATTCCAGAACTGCTGATGGTTTAGCGGTTTTACGTTCTTCTGTCAGAGAATATCTCTGCGCTGAGGCAATGTATCATTTGGGTGTTCCCACTACCCGATCGCTTTCACTGATGTTGTCTGGTGATGATGTTTTACGTGATATTTTGTACAACGGAAATCCGGCTTACGAAAAAGGTGCAATCGTTTGTCGTGTTGCTCCCTCCTTCATTCGTTTTGGAAGTTTCGAAATGCTGACTGCCCGAAATGAATTGAAAAACTTAAAAGATTTTGTAGAATACAACATCAAACATTATTTCCCTGAGATAAAAGGTGAACCTAAAGAGCAATATTTACAGTTCTTTAAAACGGTTGCTGATAAGACACGGGAAATGATTTTGCATTGGCAGCGTGTTGGCTTTGTACATGGCGTTATGAATACGGATAATATGTCTGTTCATGGCATCACAATTGATTATGGACCTTATGGCTGGCTGGAAAATTATGATCCAAATTGGACTCCAAATACAACCGACAGTCAAAATAGAAGATATCGTTTTGGGAATCAGCCGCAAATAGCTCAGTGGAATTTGTATCAATTGGCAAATGCTCTTTATCCTTTAATTAACGAAGCTGAACCTTTAGAAAAAATACTGGAATCATTTATTACTGATTTTGAATCTGATTATAAAACTTTGTTTTTAAGTAAATTAGGTATATTTACTTTAAGTAAAAATGACGATAAGATAATTAATGCTTTAGAAACGGTTCTACAATTATCTGAAACTGATATGACCATCTTCTTTAGAAATTTGAGCACAATTCAAAAGACAGATTCAATAGAAAATGCGATAGAGAAAATAAAATATTCTTTTTATATCCCTGAAGAAATTTCAGGAGATATTCTGGATTCCTGGAAAAAATGGTTTAACGTTTATATTGAAAGATTAAAAACTGAAGCGCTTTCAGATGAGAAACGCTCGGAAAAAATGAACGTAATAAATCCAAAATATGTTTTGAGGAATTATATGTCGCAATTAGCAATTGATGCCGCTGATGAGGGCGATTATTCTTTGATCGACGAATTGTATTTGTTATTGCAAAAACCTTATGACCAACAACCCGAATACGAAAAATGGTTTGCAAAACGACCGGATTGGGCACGATCTAAGGTAGGCTGTTCTATGCTTTCTTGTAGTTCTTAAAGTTTTTTTTGCCACGAATTTCACGAATTTACGCTAATTTTAATCTCAATGCAAAAAAATAATTAGTGTAAATTCGTGAAATTCGTGGCGAACTTTTTCTATTTAGAAGTGATGTAATCCACAATCATATTGGCATGAACGCGGGAATTTTCGATGAACCATTTATGTGTCTGCATCCCGCCACAGACTACTCCGGCAAGAAATAAACCTTTCACATTTGTTTCCATTGTTTCAGTATTATAAGTGGGTGTTTTCAATTCATCGTCAGACAATTGAATGCCCATTTTTTCAAGGAAAGTCAAGTCCGGTTTGTATCCTGTAAGCGCCAGAACAAAATCATTTTCTATAGTAATTTTTCCGTTTGGAGTTTGAATTTCGACTTCATTATTACGTATTTCAGTAATATTGGATTCAAAATAGGCGGTTATACTTCCTTCCGCAATTCGGTTTTCGATATCCGGTTTTACCCAATATTTCACCCGGTTGTTAATTTCGTTTTTACGAATAACCATCGTTACATTTGCTCCTTTTCGCCAACATTCCAGAGCTGCATCAACAGACGAATTATTTGCGCCAACAACCAAAATGTTTCTAAAGGCATATTCATGTGCTTCTTTATAATAATGGCGTACTTTAGGCAATTCTTCCCCTTTTATATTCATTTCGATCGGAAGATCATAAAAACCGGTAGCGATTACAACATTCTTTGCTTCATATAAAGATTTATCTGTTGTAATTTTAAAAGTATCATTCTCTAGTTTTTCAACCTGTGTTACTTTTTCAAATAAATGAATTGAAAATTTAAAATAACGATGAATGTTTCTGTAATATTCTAAGGCTTCCTGACGACCTGGTTTTGGTGCAAGGCAATTGAACGGAATATCCCCTATTTCAAGTCTTTCTGCTGTCGAGAAAAAAGTCATGTATAAAGGATAGTTGAAAATACTATTTACAATTGCCCCTTTTTCAAGAATCAGATATCGCAGGTTTTTCTTCTGAGCTTCTATTGCGCAAGCTAATCCAATAGGACCGCCTCCAACAATGATCAAATCATATTGTTCTGTCATAACGCTATTTCCCCCACTGTTTAAAAGGATTTTTACTCAAATATGCGTTGTAATACCTCTCGTCATTGGTTACTTCTTCTCCCAGCCATTCCGGTTTTTCGAATGTTTCTTCTTCAGAAGTTAATTCAACTTCAGCCATAACCAGGCCTTCATTTTCTCCATAAAATTCATCTACTTCAATAATGTGATTTCCTGATTTTATTTCAAAACGAGTTTTTTCTATTTTGCCTTTTTCGCATAGTTTAAGAAGTTCTTGGGCTTCATCAACAGGGATTTCATTCTCCCATTCAAAACGGGACATTCCGCCTTGCTGGCTGATTCCTTTTATCGTAATAAAGCCTTTGTTTCCTTTTATTCTTACCCTGACGGTTCTTTCCGGTACCGCACTTAAGTATCCTTGTGCTATCTTATTTTGAGTAAAAGCCTGTTCTTTAAAATCAGTTGATTTTACAAGAAATTTTCTTTCTATTTCGACCATTTCTCTGCCTTAAGTTAATTTTTTACGCAAGTTACTCAAATTAATTCAGTCTTTAAATTGAGATTCATTAATTATAGACGCTTTACCTTCTTTTATAATTACCTCATAATTAAACACATAAGTTTAAAATAACTGAATATTAATGTATTATGTATTTATTTTTTTGTTAAATTTGATAGAATCTTAACTTCATTACTTATGTCTAAAAAAGCACTTTATCTATTAGGCATTGCAATAACGATCATTCTGGGCACTTTTCTGTACGTGAATTTTTGTTGCAATTGTACTATGAAAACACCGGCAGTTGATACTGAAAAAGTACCAGTTGTTGTGGCTCAGGACGCTATTTTTGTCCCTTTTATTCTAAATGGTTCGGGAATTGATTATCATACCAATGATAACATCAAGTTCCTTAAAAACAGTTTTGCAGTAGTGCTGCCTGTTAGTGATTCTGTATCAATTGGAGTTGAAAATCTTAAAACATTTTTAATTGCCAATCCAAAGCAAAAAGTAACCATAACGGGTTATGCTACTTCTGACGAAAAGAATACCACAACCTATGAAAATCTTGGACTTGCGAGGGCAAATGACATCAAGAAATTCTTTGTTTCCAAAGGTTTATCAGCTTCTCAGTTTGATACAAAGGGAACAATAATTGACAAGTGGAAAACAAGCTCTGATACTCTTTTAGGTCCTGCAGAGTACACATTTGAAGTTCTTGAAGCTGCTCCGGCCATAACGGATGAATGGGTAATTTTGAAAGATAAAATTAATGGAGATCCGTTAATTCTTCATTTCAGCACCAATAAATCAAGCAACAATTTATCTGATGCTGAAAAGCAAAAAGTGGCTGATCTGGTTAAATACATGGAACACGTTAAAGGGGCTGTTATTCTGGCCGTTGGACATAGTGATAACGTTGGTAATCGCGATTCTAATGTTGCTCTTGGGCAAAAACGTGCTGAATTTTCTAAAAACTATTTATCTAAAAAAGGTATTGACGGCAGCCGTATAACAACAGAGTCAAAAGGTCCCGATGAACCAATTGGTGAAAATACAACTCCGGAAGGTAAGGCAGACAACAGAAGAACTGTTATAACAATCAAATAATTAATCAAAATATACTATTATGAATATACCTTGTATCTTAATACCTGCGCTAGTGGGGTTAATCTGTGGAATTCTAGGTTACTTACTAGGAAAAATGAATTCAAAAGGAGATGATTCTCTTGCATTGTCGTTACAAGCTGACTTAGACGCATGCAAAGCAAATACAAGAAGTCTGAATGCCCGAATTTCTTCGCTTGAGGCTGATTTGGCCGCAAAAACTACTATTGGTTCGTCTACACAATCTTTTGTTGGTAATGCCGCTCAGGGATTATTGTTCGACAGCGCTTTGGCTGCTACAGTTTATGGTAAAAAAATAAAAGAAAACGATCTGAAAGTTGTAGAAGGAATTGGTCCTAAAATTGAAGCTTTATTCAATGCTGCCGGAATTACAAGCTGGCGAGAGCTGTCTGAAACTCCTACTGAAAAACTACAGTCGATTTTAGATGCCGGTGGCGAAAACTTTGCTATTCATAATCCAAGTACGTGGGCAAAACAAGCACTCTTGGCTTATCAGGGAAAATGGCAGGAACTAAAAGACTGGCAGCAAAATTTACTTGGAGGAAAAGAGTAATTTTTAGAAAAAGGTTCAAAGGAACAAAGGTACAGAGTTGCAAAGGTTTAAAGCTTTGCGTATTCTGTACCTTTTTTTATTCTACCATATTCTTTTAAACCTTTGAACCTTTGTCGCTCTGCCCCTTTGAACCTTCTAAAAAAATGAATCCCATTTTTTAGATGTATTGTACCGTAATTGTCCTTGTGAAACTTCAAGCGGACAATCGAAGTTGTTAGTGTAAAGCGCTCCGGTTCCTAAGCCCTGCGGCATTTTTGAGTTTTGAATGAATGTCCATTGTGAAATGGCATTTAGTCCAATATTACTTTCTAAAGCTGATGTAATCCACCATCCTATTTTAAGTTTTTCAGCTAAATCAATCCATTCTTTTGTTCCTCTGAAACCGCCAACAAAACTTGGTTTCAGGATAATGTATTGTGGCTTTATTTCTTGCAGCAATTTTTCTTTTTCTGATAATGAAAAAACACCTATTAGTTCCTCGTCTAAAGCAATAGGAAACGGACTAGTCTCGCACAAAGTTGCCATTGCACCGGTATTGCCTTTTTTGATTGGCTGTTCTATACTATGTAATTGAAATTGACTTAATTGATTCAGTTTTATTAAAGCTTCATTTAAAGCAAATGCACCATTGGCATCTACCCTGATTTCTATCTGATCTGCTGAAAAATGAGATCTTATGAAACGTAATAATTCTAATTCTTTTTCGAAATCAATTGCGCCAATTTTGAGTTTGATACAATTAAAACCATCTGCCAGTTTCTCTTCGATTTGCTGTTTCATATACGAAGCTTCGCCCATCCAGACCAAACCATTTATAGCAATCGATTTGGAATTATTGGTAAAATCAGAAGGAAATAATAAGTATGGATTTTCGCTTTTAAGGGATAAAAAAGCCATTTCGATTCCGAATTGTATCGACGGAAATTCTAATAAAGCTTCCCAAAGTTCTGTTTCACCCAAATGGATATTTTCGCATGCCCACAGCAGTTTCTCTTCATAGTCATCACGATCATCTGCGCTTAAACCACGAAGAATACCGCACTCTCCTATTCCTTTCTTACCGTTTTCTTCAAGAACAATAAACCAGGTTTCTTTTTCGGTCATAACGCCTCTCGAAGTTCCGGAAGGACGTTTAAACTCTAACATGTATTTGTGGTAAGTTGCTTTCATGGTAACGTTTTAAACCATATGAGTTATATAAGTTCATTTGAATGTAATAGCAAAATCTAAAAGTTCTATTATAATTATGCTTATAAAAAAACAAAATTGACTTTACTTTAAGTACTATAACTAAATGAACTTATATAACTTATATGGTGAAAATATTTTTAATTGTATAATTTCAAAACTCTTTCGAAGTCTTTTGTTGGTAATCCTGCTTTTTCGAAAACTGTAAAATCTTGCTTGGTTTTTTCTTTCCAGCTTAAACTGTCAGTAACGTTTTGCGTTTGGTATTTTTTATAAATAGCTTTCGCTTCGCTATAATCGTCACTTACCAAATATACATGTGCCAAATTTAGTTTTACCAATAACTCTGTGTCGTCTAGCTTTTCGCCTTCTTTTAGAAATTTTATGGCTTTTGCATATTGTTTGGTCAAAATGTAGCAGTATCCAAGAGCGCTATAATCGATTGCTGTTGCTTTTCCGTCATTAATAATGGTATTCAGTTTTTGAATTGCTTCATTGTACTTTTGTAATTTTATTAAAATTGAAGCCTGGGTTCTTAAGTCATTATAAACATTTTTAGAAATATCGGCATCATTATAACAGCTATTTCCAAAATCTTTATAGGCTTTGTTTTTTTCTACTGGCAATAATTTCTGAAACTCAGAATAACGGTATTGTTTGATGATTTTATTAAGTATACAAACACAAAAATCATCAGAATTGGCCATTTTCTGAGCCATTGTAGATGTTTTGCAAAGACTTATGATTTCATTTTTATTGTCTTGATTCCAGCCACGGTTTAGTTTTGTGTCGACCCACGGCACAACTTCTAAAACAATTTTTTGATTTAAAAGCCAGTTTTTACTATGGAAACCAAACCAGAGTGTGCTGATATCTTGTCCTAAGCAAGACGATTTATCAAGTGATAATCTTTTTGCATCCTTACTCAATGCTACTTCCTGAGCATAACATGCCTTATCTGTTTTACCGTCTGCAACGTATTTTTTTGCATTTTCGTTGGAAGTAAAAAGTGCATAAGTACAAGTATCATCGCCCGAAATTTTAGACATTAAAAAAACGGCTCCGGCTGATCCCTGACTTATTCCGGTGGGATCGGGAATTGATTTTAATACCGAAACCAGACTATTCGACATTTGCTGGTTTTCGTCTAAAAGCGTAATGCGGTATACGATTTCTGTCGTGCCAACGGGTAGATCTTCCGTTTTTAGAAGAATCCTGTCACGTGCTGAAACTATAATTTCTTTTGTTGTAGCGCGCTCTTTGTCCCAATACCCATCTTTTTGAGCAAAAGAATGATATGAAGATGCAATGAAAAGGAATAAAATTATTTTTTTGAAATTCATTCTCTATAGATTTAAACTTAATTTGCTTTCAATATATTTTCTGTAAACCTAACCCAATCATAATCATAAATACTTTTATCAATATAAAAATCAGGCTGAATACCTTTTTGATCAATTTGCATACCCGGAATTCTTAGACTTTTCGAAAGTGAATATCCTAACACTAGGTCTTTGCAGGGGAAATCAACAAAATGCATATTAGAAATATCTAAAACACCTTCTGTTGTTGTGCCAAAAAGTTTTACTTTTTTACTTTGCTTGGCTACCAACAAAAACTCCTCTGTTGTGCTTGCATTATTCTCATTAATAATTATGCCAATATTTTTTGGATTTGGATAGACTACATCAGACTTACGTTCCTGAACTGTACTACCTCCTAAACTAACAAATTTCCCAATATTAGCGTTTAGTTCTTCTAATCCGTTTATTGCCCATTTTTTCTCTTCGGGAGACCAATCTGGATCTGCAATAAATTCCTCCATCCTCTTATTGTTCTGGACTGTAGATAAATATTCAGTACCAACAGTTCTAATTGGATTTGTATATAAATACGGAATTATTTCCTGAAAACTGCCATCAGATCCGCCTCCATTATTTCTTACGTCAATTATTAAATTTTGTTTTGACAGAATTAGTTTTTTATTTACTTCAAGTATGCTATCAATAGCTTTTTTTTCAGTGTGTTCAAATGAAGGAATTCGCAGCAAAACGGTCTCATTTGATATTTCTTTGAGAAATGGCTTTTGAGTTGTTATTGCTTCAATGTAGTTCGCAATTTCAGGATTACTCTCAGGAGTATTGGGAAAACTTCTTTTTAGCGAGACAAAGCCAATCTTTAAAAAATTATTTCCAATCAGTTTCACTTCACTGAAGTTTTGAGCGGAGTAATCTCCTAAATAATATACTGCATTATATGTTTTGTCCCCGTTCTCTTTTATTTTAAATTTTACCTGATATGGCTTCCATTTTCTTCCTTTGGCTTCTAAAATATATCCAATATATTCATTGTTTCTTTTTACAACTCCAATAGTATAAGAATCTGAGATCCAAATCCCTTCAAAGCCGGGCTGTGAGATATTGGATAGATTCTTTTTTAATTGATCTTCAGTTAGGGTTATTTCTTCCCATTTTTTTTCAGATTCTGTATTTTTGGAAAGCGATTTATTTGCAAAATCAGGGTTTATCGCTAAAGATAAATGTGCCGGTCGAAAAAATAACAGCCAATCAAAAAGTACGTTCCTGCATTCGTTCAGGTCTTTGATTTTTTTTACTTTTTTGCTAAAAAGATTGTTGTGATTTTGATATTCGGTTAATCCTTTTTTATCAATTACATATTGAAAACCGGCGTCATTTTCTTCGAAGTTTTTTTTGAGCCAGTAAAAGTTATCTTCACAACTGCATTTTTGTGCAAAAGTGGTATACGAGACAGCAATAAAAACAAACGTCAGAACCGTTTTTAAATTCATGTTTATGCAATTTGATTAATGGACTGTATCATGTTTTTAATCCTTTTTTGAGCTTCTTCTTTTGTAATGCCGTTATAATAATCTTTTACAAAAGGGTGATCGAAATCTTTATGAGGAAAAATTTCCGGTCTGTCATTCCCAGCTTTCGTAACTACAGTGGTTGGAATACTATTTGAAAAATCATATTCGGGAATATAATTAGAAAGCCATCCAAAATATTGTGTTTCGTGATTTTCATTATCAAAATTATCAAGATAATCTTTAAAACTTTTTTCGCTTAGTGAGACCCAAAAACCATATTCAAGATCTTCACAATGATCATTCACGGTTTGAATTAGCACTACTCTAATAAATCGGTGAATATCATCGTCAGCATACTTAATTGCACAAAAATCTTCATCTATAACTGCAATCTCTTCTTTTTGTTCAGGAGAAAGATTGTTGTAACTGGCTGGTGAATCGTATGCTAATGCGGGCCAGCTTTCATGTTCCTGACCACAACAAGCGCAAATAAATTTAATCGTGTCGTTCATGTAGATTTCTTATGAATACTAAATCTTAGCCCCGATAGAGGCGGTATCCTTTTTTGAGAAGATTTTTTATCTTCTCAAAAAAGATATAGCCGAAAGCGGGAAATGGCTCCTCACTAAACTCCAATTCTTTAAATTCCAAATTCCAATTTTAAAAATCTGAATTATAAAAAGCTCGTTCGGGATGATTAATTATTATAATTCGATTGATTCTCCGATTTTCAGAAGCATCAAATCTTTTCCTTTATCAAAAAATTTACGAATAGCATCTTCGTGATTGATTTCGATATAACCAAAAGTATCAAAATGATAGCCCAGGATTTTATCGCATTCAATAAAGTCTGAAGCAATAATGGCATCTTCAACATCCATTGTAAAATTATTACCGATTGGAAGAATTGCCAGGTCAAGTTTGGTGCGCAGCGGAATGAGTTTCATGTCAAATGTAAGCGCTGTATCACCTGCAATGTAGATATTTTTATGCTCGCTTTCGATCACGAAACCACCGGGATTTCCTCCGTAGCTTCCGTCAGAAAAAGAGCTGGAGTGAATTGCGTTTACATATCTTACTTTTCCAAAATCGAAATTCCAGCTTCCACCGTGATTCATCGGGTGTGCTTTAAACTCTCTTTGAGCATAATAACTCGTGATTTCGGCATTAGAAACGATCGTTGCATTGGTACGTTTTGCAATAGCTTCGACGTCCAGAACGTGATCGCCATGTGCATGTGTAACCAGGATATAATCTGCTTTTAGTGTCTCTATATCAATTGCCGAAGCTTTTGGATTTCCCGTAATAAAAGGGTCAACAAGAATGTGTTTCCCTCCAACTTCAATGCCTAATGAAGCGTGTCCGTAAAATGTGATTTTCATTTTGTTTAATTTTTAAAGTTGAACTTTATTTTATCTTCCGCCTAAGAAAAGATTCACAATAATGTCTGAGATCAACGAAATCATACATACTGTTAGTAATATCGAAAGGAAAAACGTACTCAATGCAAGTGTTTTTAATTCCGGATCTAAAAGCTTAGGGTTTTGATTTTTATAAACCGTAATTAAATGTTTAGTTAAAGGGATGTACGCCAATAAAAATAAATACTGATCGAAATTATAATCACTCAAAATGGCAAAAAGAACTACCGCAACCATAGCGGTAATGATTAGCGTAAAATGATACACTTTTGCTTTTGCACCGCCCATTTGAACTACAATTGTATTTTTTCCTGATTTACGATCTGATTCTTCATCGCGCATATTATTAAGGTTTAAAACCCCTACGCTTAGCAAACCAATGGCTACAGCGGGAAGAATTAAAAGGGGATCAATTTCTTTAGAATATAAAAAGTTGACGCCCAAAGTACTTACCAATCCGAAGAAGATGAAAACAAATAAATCTCCAAATCCCCTGTATCCATATGCAGAATTACCAACGGTATAGCGAATTGCTGAAACAATTGCGGCTATTCCCAGCAGTAAAAAAAATATAGAATATCCGAAATTCGTTTCTCCAAATGCAAAATAGATCAGGGTAATTGCTGATAACAAAGTTAATATCGATGTTATTATTATCGCTTTTTTCATGGCTTGCGGTGTAATAACTCCGCTCTGAATAGCGCGTTTAGGGCCAATTCGATCTTGATTATCTGTACCTTTTACCCCATCACCGTAATCATTTGCAAAATTGGATAAAACCTGCAGGCCCAGTGTTGTTAAAAGTGCGAAACCAAAAATTTTCCAGCTGAATACCTCAGTTGGCGTATCAATAGCAGCTGTTGGGTTTGAAAGCGCGTAAATGCTTCCTACTATAATTCCGGAAACTGATAAAGGCAATGTGCGCAATCGTGCGGCTTCAATCCAATGTTTCATTCTTTTTTAATTTTAGATTTTAGAGTTTTGATTGTTAGATTCTAAATTTAGATTGCAGATTGCAAAAATCTAAAATCAGAAATCTAAAATATTTTTATGGCAGCCATTTATTTTCGCCAAAGTTTGGTTTTCTTTTTTCTAAGAAAGCGTTTCTTCCTTCTTTTGCCTCTTCGGTCATATAAGCCAAACGGGTTGCTTCTCCGGCAAAAACCTGCTGTCCTACCATTCCGTCGTCTGTGAGGTTCATGGCGAATTTTAGCATCTTTATAGAAGTTGGGGATTTTTGAAGAATTTCCTGGGCCCATTCATAAGCAGTATATTCTAACTCGTCGTGTGGAATAACCGCATTTACCATTCCCATATCCATCGCTTCCTGAGCAGAATAGTTTCTTCCTAAAAAGAAAATCTCACGTGCTTTTTTCTGACCCACCATTTTTGCCAGATAGGCAGATCCATAGCCACCGTCAAAACTGGTTACATCAGCATCTGTTTGTTTAAAAATTGCGTGCTCTTTACTGGCCAAAGTCATATCACAAACCACATGCAGACTGTGACCGCCTCCAACTGCCCAGCCCGGAACAACTGCGATGACTACTTTTGGCATGAAACGAATTAAACGCTGCACTTCAAGAATATTCAAACGGTGTTGACCGTCTTCACCAACGTAACCCTGATGGCCGCGCGCATTTTGATCGCCTCCGCTGCAAAAAGAATAAACGCCGTCTTTGGTCGATGGCCCTTCTGCAGAAAGTAACACTACTCCTATCGAAGTATCTTCTTGTGCATCGTAAAAAGCCTGGTATAATTCTGAAGTTGTTTTAGGACGAAAAGCATTTCTGACATTGGGTCTGTTGAAAGCAATTCTTGCAACTCCGTTACATTTTTTATAAGTTATATCTTCAAATTCTCTGGCAGTTATCCAATCCATTTCTATTTGTTTTGTTTTAAATAATTATAGCGTAAAAATAAAGCATTTTTATATTTTTACCTACTCAATTTAGTTTAAGTCTGTGAGAAAATGACTTCTAATGTTAACAATTGGCATTTACAGACAAAAAATAACATTTTTTAACATTAGTTTCGAAAAATAATAAGTAATTTTACACCCTAGAAATCAATTAGATACATTTTATTTTATTGATTTATGATTGATTTTCTTTCACTGATTTATTAACCTAAAAAATGATTTTTTTGAGAAAATTTAAAAAATTTGTCGCTCATTTTTTCATGGTTTTTATTAGTAAACCCTTAAATAATGGGCAAATGATTTATTCATTTGTTGAAACTTCGAAAAGGAGACAGTAACACCTAAGGTTAAATGCTAGAATTGTTTAGTAATTAGTATAAAATTGATTACGAAAAGAGGAAAAAATGCTAACTAAAACTTTCTATAAGTTATTTTATCAAACCAATGGATTAGCCGTGAACTTAACGTTTCGCTTTTAATATGAATGTATAGATTGTTTAAAGACATACCGATTCAGAAAGTGACTTCTAAAATTTTTAAAGCTGTTATTTTTTGAATGGATTCGAATTTATTTTATTTCTGTTTTTTTTTAATTACAATTTTTTTTAAAACTAGAATAAAAAGGGAAAGGCTGCTTGTAAT
>NZ_MUGR01000028.1:0-147076 GCF_002217195.1 Flavobacterium aquidurense
ATTTGTGTCCAGACGGTAGGTTGCCATCGGGGCTAGGCGAGAGGTTTAGAAATATTCCAGAAGCTCATTTTTCTTCTTGTGACAAAACCTAGTTTTTCATACAGACCAATTGCTCCAATATTACTTTCGACTACATGCAGGTAAGGCGTTTTGTTCTCCTCGAAAATTCTGTTCACCACATGTGCAATCAATTGTTTTGCGTAGCCTTTTCCGGTGTGATCAGGATGAGTAATAATAGCGCTGACCTCTGTAAAATCATTCATTTTCATGCGTTCCCCTGTAATAGCAATAAGTTGATTGTCTTTAAAAATGCCGTAATAATTGCCTAACGAAGGTGTTTTAGTTTTGAAATATCCCGGCTGAACCAAATTAACCAGCTGTACTAATGCATCATTATGTTCTTCAGTAAGTCTTACGATTTCAGTAGTAATTGGCAGATTTATTTTATTGTAAATAACCATTTGCAGACAAACTAATTCTTTTCCAATCTTTAGGGAATTACCGATTTCGGGTTTTTCGCCCACAATAAAAAAGCTTTCTGCCAAAGCAGAATATTGATTTGCGGCATCTAAAGTGCTTTCTGGTTTTACAAAACCTCCAAAAGGGCAATAATCGGGATTATAAAATTTAGTTCCATTATAATCAATAGTAAATGCGGTATGAGTTTCAGACAAAGAATTCCAAACCGGATTGTCTAATTTATGTTCTGCTGTATTTTTCATGTTTGTCAAACTTGTTTTTTCATTTCAAAATATTCGCTTTTATTCTTTGCCTTGCGGATAAAAGAATTTAAAGGAATTTGAAGCTGCAGGATGTAAAATAGTAGCATGATTTTCCTGAGGGAAATAATCAAAATACACCTTTATATTTTTACTTTTAGTAGCTTTAATTTTTTCGGCCAGCAGATTTGCATCTACTTCCATTACTCTTGGGATTTCTGTTGGCGTAAGACCTTCTTTACCAACAGCGATATAAATATCAGTTTGCTGTGTAAAATTCTCGTGCAAAATTGGACTGTCCAAATTTAATACAGCACCATTATCCCACCAGATACTTGGGCTTACAATGACATATTGATTAAAAAGAGTGGGTTTCCTGAATAAGATTTCGGTTTCTAACAATCCTCCTAATGATTGTCCTATAATGGTTTTAGAATGGGTAGTTTTGTATTTTTTATCAATAAAAGGCTGTAATTCCTTTTCGATAAAAGCAATAAATTTATCCGAATGTCCTGAAGTAGCAAAACGTTTTTGATCTTTTTCGATAGTGGTCGGAAAAGTAAAATCCCTTCTTCTGTCAACCGTAGCAATTCCCACAACAATTGATTTTGGAACCTGATTGATCCACTCAAAACTATTGAATTGTACTAATCCTGCAATATGAATAAAATCCTCGTCAGCTGAGCCATCCAGTAAATAGATTACAGGATATTTCGTGGCGTCTTCTGCTTTATAACCTTCAGGAAGATAAATGTTCAGGATTCTTTTTTCGCCCAGTTCTTTCGATTGTATTTCTTCAATCACACCTAACACAAAAGGTTTACTGGTATCTGTTGACTTGGATTTGTTATTTTGACTAAAAAGAAATGTTGAGGTAAAAAGGAAAAAGGTAAGACAAATAATTTTATTCATTTTGTGGTATTATTGACCATTTAGGTTTTGGTCTTATTATCTAAGCAAGATTTTTTTGTAAAACGAAAATACAAATTTAAAATCAAAAAAATCCCATTCGTTTTTGCCGAATGGGATTTTACCGAGTATGAATCAGATTTTAGTTTGTTCTCGGAGCAAAAATAGCATCCAAACCTTGCATAGCAATTGTAAAACCTTCTTTGAATCCCATTTCGATTATTTTCTCCAAATCAGATAATGTATCATGTTTGATTGCGATATCAACAATCGTTGAATCTCCCTGCTCTGAAAAACTCACATTCCAGTCAGAACGTGGGAAATCGTTGTTCAAATTTCCTTCATTATCCGAAAAAGCATCCAGATATTTGAAATTTGATTTTGGAGTTATAGAAGTAAAATCCGCTAAAGCCCAATGTTCTTCGCCTGCCGGACCAACCATGGCATACAGTCTTCGTCCGCCTTCTTTAAAGTTCATACTTTTTGTTTTAGATTTCCATGGGGCAGGAGCCCACCATTGGTCTAATATCTCCGCTTCTGTCCAGGCAGCCCAAACCTGATCAAGCGATGCATTGAACTCACGTTTTACATTCACCGTACTCGTTTCTTTGTTTACGGTAAAATTCATTAATAAACTAGATTTCATTTCTTTAGAGTTTAAATTTATTACTATTTAAATGGCATGACTAAAAACAATTTATTTTTGTGCTTCAAAGATTTTGTCCAAACTTTCCATTGCACTTGTAAATCCTTGTTTAAAGCCCATTTCAATTATTTTTTCTAATTCAGATAAACTATCGCGTTTAATTGCAATGTCAACAATGACCGAATTTCCTTGTTCAGAGAACGTTATATCCCAGTAAGAACTTCCCATATTAGAATCCGCGATTCCATTAGAATCACAAAAAGCAGCGGCATATTTGAAGTTGGTTTTAGGAGAGATTGAAGAATAGTCAATAGAGCCCCATCGTTCCTGATTGTCCGGTCCCACCATTGCATACAATCTTCGTCCGCCTACTTCAAATTGCATACTCTTGGTTTTAGATTTAAAAGGGGCAGGAGCCCACCATTGATCTAGTATCTCAGCTTCTGTCCAGGCTGACCACACATGATCGAGCGATGCGTTGAACCCGCGTTTCACATGCACCGTCTTGTTTTCTTTGTCCAGGGTAAAATTCATTAAAAGATTAGATTTCATGTTCTTTCGATTTTAAATTCATTAATACCTGATCGAGTTGACTGAATCGGTTTTCCCAAATTTCCTTAAACTGTTCCAGCCATTGGTCAACTTCTTTCATTTTGTCAATTTTAAGTTGATAATAAATTTCCCGACCTATTTTTTTTTCGTCTAGTAAATCGCATTCATTGAGAATTTTAATGTGTTTTGAAACGGCTTGTCTTGTTGTATTAAACCGCTCAGCAATTGCATTTGGCGTCAGGGCATTAGTAGCTACTAATACTAAGATGGCCCGACGGGTTGGGTCGGCAATAGCCTGAAATATATCTCGCTTCATTTTTATTGATTTAATGCGCAACTAATCAGTTGCAAATATAAGCAGACTTTTGGTTTCTAAAAAATATTTTGTAATCTTTTTTAGAAGGTTAGAGAAATGTAGTTGTTGATATACAGTGTTTTGACTTGTAAATGCCGATGGACTTTGATTGCTTCAAAAAGAAATCAATAAGATTTATAACAATGAAATAGGATTTAATTGTCCCAGTTTTCGACCAGGTTTTTATTCCATAAGTCTTTGGCAAAGTCCTGAAAGACTTTAGGCGCATTCTTAAAATTTGCATCAAATGTAAATTCACCACCTTCAAATGATCTTTTTCCATTTTCATCGATTCCAAATTCAACCTTGTTACGCCCTCTCATGGCATATTTCTGATTGCCTTCGTACATAATAATTTTCATGTCACAAGGGCTTACGTCGCCATGGCAAACGGTTTTGTACATTAACCATATTTCGGCAATACCATTTTTATTTAAGTCTGTAATTTTGAAAGTGTTTTTGACAAAAGCCGCTATAATATCAACAGGACAATCGGCAATAAAATCCTTAACTCTCCAGGTTTGTTTTGCTTCATTATCCGATATTATAAAATGATAGGCATACAACTCAGCGTCGCTGCTGTCTTCAAATTCGTGTGCCAGTTTTTGGTTTCTGTAAATGCCGGTTTCAGTCGTGATTACAATATTATCACCTGCATTATCTGTCCAGCGAACAGCATTTTTGATAAAACCTTCGTATTTAATTGAATTGGGAAACTCCGTCGAATCAATTTTAGTGACTGCTAAATTCTGGCTTTTAGCACCATTTTGTTCAGTGCTTTCAGATGCTTTCAGCTGTTCTTTTTTCTCCTCTCTGCAACCTGAAAATGTTATAATTAGCAGTGACAGAATTGCAATTTGTTTTATGTAGTTTTTCTTCAGCATTTTTTAAAAGACTATAGGATTTTGATAAAATACGCTTAAAAACAAGATGTTCTTACTGTTGCTTAATCTATTTGCATACCGCTTTCGGCATCAAATTGTTTTCTTTCGCTTTCAGGCATTCTGTTTCTCAGCACTTTTATGGTGTAACCGCCAAATAGTTTTCCGTTTTCAATATACATCCAGTCGCTAATGTTTTTACTGTCGACATTTAAAGTGTCTCCAATTTTATAATCCGTAATATATTCCGGTTCATTGTCTAAAATCCCCGAATATTTACCATCCTTAAACTGAACATCACTTAGCCAGATATGTTCTACATCAGTCTCGTTTTGAAATTTAACTTTCAGCGATTTAACTTCAATTTCCGCATTAAGTAACGCAGCATTAAAATCTGTCAGGGTCTGGTTGGCTTTTTCTATTGCTGCATTCATTTCTGTATCATTGCCTTTTACGTTGTAGATATCAGGCTGGTATTTTCTTTCCGTTTTTTCTGTCTTTTCAGAATTTTTACAGCTTATAAAACAAAATAGAATTAATGTAATAAGGATTTTAGTTTTCATTTTTTGATTGTATGGCGTTAAATTGTTTTTGGTTCAAATCAGGAATTTTATCACCTGAATTTATTTCGAACAATAATATCTTTGAGTCTCGCTTTCAAATCTTCGCCGGTATCGTACACCATTTGTTCGTTATTAGGGAATGGCACAGCACGTTTATTAAAATAATTCATGTAATTATCCTCACAAGCGCTTCTGTCTCCTTTGTAGGTAGAATAAATATTTTCAAAAATAGATTCGCTCGTGACCGGAAATGATTGTAACAGTGCATTTGTTTTTACATCAACATAATCTACTTTTGCCGTTATCTGGCAGGATTTAAACTGTCTGAATTCGTATACGTTTGCTCGAAGCCATCTGTAATTATCGACTTTTATTTCTTTGCCCAAACTATCTTTTACAGGTCTTCCGCGACTGTCTAAAAGCGTTTTTACACCATCTTTTACCTGTCTTTCTTTTATGAATTCTTTTTCTTTGATCTGTTCCGGAGAGATATTAATTTGTCTGAAATTAATCACCAGACTATAATCGTATATAATATTTTTTTGTCTGGCATTATGATAAACCGTCCATTTATCATTTAATCCGTAGGTTTTAAAATCTAATAAATCATCCTGAAGCATTTTCGGGATCACCATATTGGTTTCATTTGTAGCATAAACGTCTACAAAATCAGTTCCTTTAGACTGTGCATCTTCCATCAGTTTTTTGGTGTTTTTATATCCCGGACTCAGACTTTCCAGATAGAAAAAATCATCATAAGCTTGTCTGAAATCCAGTTTGTTTTTTGATTTTAAAAGAATGGAAGCTTTCTCATATAAATATTTTGTAAGCGCAATTTTACTGCTTACAATTTGGTTGGAGTAATTATCAAAAGCAAATGAAGCATTTTTTCCCTGTTTCAATAAAGGCAACGGCAATAAAGGCCTGATTTTTTCCTGACGGTTATTCAATTGCAAATAGGTATTGTAAACACGTTCTGCATTCGTAGGCGTAGCTTCTTTAATCATCAAATCAAGATCGCGCAAATCCCTGTCCTTTGCTTTTGCAAAAGCTTCTTCAAGTAAATAGACATAATCCTGTTTTCCTTTTGAGTCTTTTTTAGTTCTCAATGCCTCGACGGCACGATCTATGGCACCATCATAATTACCATCACTTAATAAGGATTGTGTCGTTTTTACGCCACATGACGAAAGGGATAAAAATAATATGGAGAACAGTAATGCTAATTTTTTCATTCTAAAGGCGATTGATTTTAAAGGTGTAAATATATCGGTTTTTAGATGAATTGAGATACTGTAAATTTTAAATTTAAGGAGCAGGAATTTTAGTTTTCATAAAGACCAATTGTCCCGCTTTTGCCTTTATCTCTTAGTTTTTATAAAGGGTAAGCCGCAATAGTGTATGTCTGATGGATTTACTGGAAGATCCTTTTATTTAGGCCAGTACAAGATATTAAATTTATGTCCGTCCGGATCAGAGAATCCAAAGAAATATCCTTTTTCAACAGTTTGAGGTTCAGCGAAAATCTTTCCACCTGCATTTTTCACATTCAGTAACCATTGATGTACTTCGTCTACGCTTTCGGCCGAAAGAGAGAAAATAATTTCATTCCCCAATTTTAAGTCGGCAGCTTCACTACTTATTGCCCACTTAAATCTTTCTTTTATAAAAAAATGAATTGTAAAATCATCCTCTCCAAAAGTAAAACTGGTCAATTCTGTATTGGTACCATTGGGTTTAAAACCTAGTTCACTGTAGAATTTGGTTGTTCGTGCCAGATCTTCTACACCCAAATTGGCCCATATTTTTTTAGTTTTCATAATAATGATTTAAAAAATTAGAACTTAGTTTCGACCATGAAATGATAATCGGACAATAAATTTATGCATTTTTAAATTAATAATTGTATAAACATTGATATGTAGTAGTTTATGCAAAGTATGGCGAGATTACTCCTGCTGAATCCATTCGTATTTGTTATTTTTAAGGTAAATGATTCCACCTCCGCAGCTTTCTTCGGCGTGAATAAATATTCCGTCATTTGGCAGTTTTATTTTGTCTTCTTCTTTTATTTCTTCGTCACCCATTATTTCGCCATCGTCACTTACATTATTCCAGTAAATTTCATTTTTTGGTGCTTTTTCGAATATTCCGGCCCAGTCAATTTCATCGAAACCTTGTTTTAAAACAACATTTCCCATTCCCAGATAATCAGTTCGTTTTCCGTTCCCGAATATGATTCTTAAGCCGCTTTTGTCATTATTGGTACTTCTGACAATTTCGACGGTTTCATTTTTTCCGTCGCCGTCTAAATCACATACCATTTTGTTTTTTTTATGTTTAGAAGATAGTACAATAGTATCTGAATCGCTTTTTGAATTTTCTTTTTCCGGAGCGATTTGTACAGTATCTTTTGCTGAAATTGCTGTTTTTTCGGTTGCTGTTTTTTCTTCTTTTTTGCAGGAAACAACGATTAATGCAGAGAGAATTAGAATTTTAATTTTCATGTTTAAAAAAAAAGTTTAATTAATAATTTCATTAGCGATTTCAGAGACTTCATTGTCTGTCTCCTCTTGTGTTGGATTTTTTGCAATCCTGTTTATTTCCTCAAGCACTAATTTATCTTTAGTGATTTTTCCGAAAGTTACGAGCATCCAATATTTCCAGACTTCATCTTTGCCCTGCAGAATTTTCAGTATTTCAGGTGCAATTTTTTCGGAAAACGGAAGTAAATATTCCGCGATAGGCTGACTAATTGGCCAATTCATATCCTGAAGCCATTCTAACAATTCCTGGATAATAGATTCGATTTGATCGTATGAACAGCTTTTCAGCCTGTCAACGGTTTCGTAATCAAATTTATCTTTTGGAATCAAGGTTTTAATATCCATATTTATAAGCGATCAGCAAGAGACAAGTTTCCGTTTGTACTTAAAATGATTACTTTTTTGCTTTTGGGATTGATGACAATATTGGCTTCATCTTCATATAAAAACGAAATCCAGTATTTGCAGATTAAGCGCCATGTAGTTTCTATTCCGGAAAATTTGTTCCAAAAGAATAGAACAGAGTCATCTTCATCCCAATCAATAAGATTTTTTACATTTTTGTTGAATGCGTCAATATTAGATTCATTCCAATCGTTTTGCCAGTTATATTCCTTTTTAATCTCATTTTTTATTTTCAATTCTTCAGGATGATTGATAAGCATCAAATGTCTTTTATTTTTCGAAACATATTTATCCCAAAGTTCAGAGCAATAATCATCTGTTAAAGCCTTTATTTTAGCTTTGTCATCCTTAGTTAATGCCGGAGTACAATATTCGTTTTCAAAACAATATAATTTTTCCGGAGCATCGTATTTATTTATACTCTTTTCCATTAAAAACTAATTTAGAGGTTTCTTTTCTAATGGTATCCTTAGAGATACAATCATCATTTGTGGGCGTGCTTATCGTTTTTACAATTTTAGTTTTGACTATAATATTGTTGAAATTATTCTTTTGCACTTTGTCCATATCAAAAGTCGAATTACGATCTTCAAATTCGCCGGCACAATTAGTGTCCCATTCTCCGTGTAATTCTGAAATGGTATAATTCTTAAGCACTTGCTTCAAAGAATTTTTATCTATAATGTATAAGGATAAATTGGTCTCACCAAACGGATTAGGCTTGCTGCTGCCATTAAAATCTACTCTGACTCCAAAAGCTCTGGTAGTTTTATTAAGAAGATACAATCCGGTATCAATCGTAATACCGGTCAGCAAAAAAGCATCAGATGTCCAGGCATGGGGCTCGACAGATTTACAGATTATTTTTCCTGTCGCATTATCGATTATTACAATATAAGCATCTAATACAAAATAATAATGACCTTCATTATCTTCTTCATTAATATCATATTTAGGAATCACCAAAACACTTTTTTCCTTATCGTAGGGTAATACTTTTTGAGTAAAAAGATTCAGATTTACCTGGCTTTCTTTTAGGTTAAGCTGTTTTAGAACAGTATTGAGATGATCGACATTTTGTGAAAACGAAAGTTGAAAACAAAATAGTAAGGCAAGAATAGATTTTTTCATCGTTTTGATTATTCTATACTGATTAGGTTGAATTTTTTAAGCTCAGGACTAAATTCATAATTAAAAATACTGCCTTTAAAACAATCTTTTGATTCTTCTAATAAATCAGAATCACTAATCTGTATTTTTTTTGTTCCAATGAAATCATAATCAAATAGAATTCGATTATCCTCCAGAAACTCCATGCATTTTTTATCATTTTTGTCAATAAGCAATGCTGTTAAATTGTCAAACAAGCTTTTGAACGGGATGTGTTTCAGTTCGCCGTTTAAGTATTCGAAAGCGTGAAGATCTTTTCCGTCGCCAACAACATCATTTGTAATTACAATATAATTATTGGCTTTTACTTTATAAATAGATAATACCCAATATCCGTCAACAACTTGAATTTGAAGCGTATTGGGTTGGGTGAGAGAAATTTTTGCAAAATGTTCTGCCGGTGTTGTCGTGTAGTTGAGTTTCTGTATTTGTTTTACAAATTCTATCCTTTCCTTTTTATCCCATCGCCAGCTTGCCATCGTGCTGTCCGGTAAAATAGTAAGAATATCAAAGAGATTTTTATGTTCTTGATAGCTGATTCTTAAAGTGTCTAACGCTCTAATGCCATCATTTTCTCTTTCTGAGCTTTCTTTTGTTTTTTCATCTGAAATTTTCGAATCTGCTTTTTCGTCGTTCTTTTTACAGGAAAATAGAAACACGACTAAAAGGGACAAAATTAATTGTTTCATTCTAAGAATGGGTTGGTTAGAAGTTATATACAAAAAATAGTGTTCGTGGGTATTTGAAAAATGGTTGACCAACAAAACGTATCTTTTGCTAAAATATAAAAATTAACTTACGCCATAGAGACTTTAGAATAGAAAGTTCAATTCTTATTTAATTTATAGCAGAAATATAGAATTTAGGATCAACTTTTTTTATCATTTTTATCAGGATAACGAAGATCTGCTTTATTGATAGTATGTCCTTCTTTTCGGTGATGCAGGAAATACAAAACCGAAATAGAAAAGACAGGAGAATTTGTTTCAATACAATAGACTTGTAAAATGCTTTTATTTTAGTTCTTTTCTGCTTTTTACCTGATACACAATTTCCCAGAACAAAATAGATAAAATAGCATTTGTAAATATTGCCGTTTTTACCAGATAAGGATCATAATTGGCAAGCAGGTGTAAATTTGCAAATTGTACGGCCAAATACAAACTTAGAGCAGCAATAGCGACAGCAGAAATCACATTGAGTAAAGGCGTCCACTTTAGGGCTAAGAAAGTATAAATCAGGTTTAAAACTGCAAAACCACAGCCTAAAGTAATATAAGGATCTGTTTTTAATACTTCACCCAGCGAAAGCAAAAGTGACGTTGTAGAAAGATATAAAAAGAAGAGTATGGAGTAAATTAGGATTCGGACTTGTAGTTTCATTTTGATGTTTTTTTATTTTGATAAAGGTCAAAAAAAATGCACAAAGTCCAAAGATATTTGTGCATTTAATAAGAGTTTTATTTTTCACGAAGATTACTTTCCTTTTAGTAATTTTTCTAAATATTCATTTTTTTCTTTTTCAACCTGTACCAAACGTTCGTAAAGTTCAACCACTTTATCAAGGGGATTGAATGTGCAATAATTATTTGAGTTTTCACCTGAATTATTACCTGCGTTGATTACGCTATCTTTTGTATCGTAATACGTATTGAAATAATTAAAAACTGATTCTTCCGAAAAGTTTTCAATAGCTTCTACCGTAACACCAAGAACTTTTGCAATTTCTACCAGTTTTTTGGTTTCGATTTCCTCGCTTCCTTCAATGCTTGAAACAGTTTGTTGACTTAAGCCAATGGCTTCAGCAAGTGCTTCTTGTTTCATGCCACGAAGTTCTCTGATTCGGCTTATATTTCTGCCAATATGCTTGGGTTTTGTTGCTGTGCTCATACTTCAAAGGTATTTAAAATTTTTTTTACAAAATAGTGCTTGGTAAAAAACAAGTTTTTTGGTACGATACTATTTTTGGTTGCACAAATATATGTTTTTTCGGACATGTAATTGATCTTTTCGTTTCAGGATTTCATCAACATTGTGAGCTGGGGTTCATTATCCGTTGTGCGTACAGATTTAGTTAGATTTCGAAAGCGATTCAATTGGTGGTTCAATATTGTTGCTTATTTCAGGCCTTGGCCCCGATAATGCTTTGTCTACATAACGATTGTACTCAAGAGAATAATATTTCTGCCCATCAGTTTGTGTTAAGCCATTAAGAGAGATGTTTTCGCCCGAATAGGAACTAGTAGGCAATTGATAGCGTTTGTTTCTCTTGCTATATTTGAATTTGTATGTCGGCAATGTTGAGATGAATTTTTTATAAGCCAATTCTGTTTTCAAAAAATATTTTATATTAAGATATTCACTTCCTTCTCCGTCTTCAATAAAGGTTAGTTCAATAATTTCCTTACTGTTTTGATTTTTAAAAATAAATTTTCTTTTGTTTGTCAGAATTGAATCCGTACTTAATTTAAAACCCTTTGATAAAAGCTGTTTGTGGTCTGTTGGATTATGATCATTATACGCTTTCCTAAAATCTGTTATTTTTAGGATTTGTCCAAAAGAGAAATTTACAAATAGTACTAAAATTAAAATACAAACATTCTGTTTCATAGTTCTTATTGAATAAGTTGTTCGTGTCTGTTTTGTGTTGGGATATCAGGCTGAGTTTCCGGCTCCAATTATCCACAATTTTGTTCATTTCGATCCCGATGCTTCGGGGAGAGAAATCTTCGCAAAAGTCTCTACAAAGATTGGAAATATAGCTTAGATAAAATTATAAGAATAAATCATTCAAAAAATCAAGATTTGGATTAATAGTCTTTATCAATTCAATTTTCTTTTCTCTTCGCCAGTTTTTTACTTCTTTTTCACGAGCAATTGCTTCTTGAACCCAGGTAAACTTTTCATAATATAGTAAGTATGTAGCGTGATACTTTGAGGCAAAAGTTTTATTTCCATTTAAGTTATTTTCTGCATGTTGGCTTAAACGAATTCTTAAATTATTTGTAACTCCAGTATAAAAAACAGTTTTATGTTTGTTTGATATTATATATATGTAATAACTGTGGTAGCCTTCTTGTAATTGCATTTTCAATTTTTGGCTAAAGTTAGAATTTAATTTTAAGATTTTTCTTTCTTTTTATTCTGGATTTGATATGCTTTGTAGAGTTTCTTGCGAGGATTTCTCCTTACGTCGAAATGACAAGATTGCGCTGAAGCTTCGACTTCGCTCAGCCCGACAAGATTGACTTTATAATATTATGATAAAAAAATCCGTTTCAATCTGTGTTTTCGCAAAGCGAATCCGCGTCATCCGCGTTCTGTTATTGACTATTTGCTTTGTCGAGTTTCTTGCGAAGATTCTTCATTCCTCAGAATGACAAACGTTATGGTTACTTTGCGTGAGCTTCGACTTCGCTCAGCCTGACAAACGTTTGCCAATCTAAAATCTAGAATCAGAAATCTGCAATAAAAAAATCCCGCCTCAATTAAGAAACGGGATTCAATAGATATTCTCTTTTTTTTTATTTTTAAACTGTTGCTGCAACTTCTTGTGGCAACGGAATTTGATTTTTAAGCAAATCTTCGAATGTTTCGTGTTGACGAATTAAGATTCCTTGTCCGTTCATCCATAAAACTTCAGCTGGTTTGTATCTTGAATTGTAGTTCGAAGCCATCGAGAAACAATATGCTCCGGCGTTTCTGAAAGCCAGAATATCACCTTCGGTAATTTCTGAGATTCTGCGGTTGTTGGCAAAAGTATCCGTTTCGCAAATGTATCCTACTACAGAGTAAAAACGCTCTTTTCCTTTAGGGTTAGAGATGTTTTCGATATGGTGTGACGAACCATAAAACATAGGACGGATTAAGTGGTTGAAACCACTGTCAACTCCGGCAAAAACTGTTGAGGTTGTTTGTTTTACTACGTTTACTTTCGCTAAGAAGAAACCTGCTTCGCTTACTAAAAATTTTCCTGGTTCGAAAATCAACGTCAAATCTCTACCGTATTCTGCGCAGAACGCATTGAATCTTTTTGATAGTTTTTTACCTAATTCTTCGATGTCTGTTTCGATATCGTCTTTTTTGTAAGGCACTTTGAATCCGCTTCCGAAATCTAAAAACTCAAGGTCTTTGAAGTGTTTTGCAGTATCAAACAAGATTTCAGCAGCATACAAGAATACTTCGATATCAAGGATATCAGATCCTGTGTGCATGTGAATTCCCACGATGCTCATTTTGGTATTCTCTACAATTCGCAATATATGCGGAATTTGGTGTACAGAGATTCCGAATTTACTATCGATGTGTCCTACCGAAATATTAGCATTTCCTCCCGCCATTACGTGCGGATTGATACGAATACATACCGGAATTTGTGGATATTTTGTTCCGAATTGCTCCAGAATAGATAAGTTGTCAATATTGATTTGTACACCCATTGCGGCAACTTCTTCGATTTCTTCAAGAGAAACTCCGTTTGGTGTAAAAAAGATTTTTTCAGGTTCATAGCCAGCATGAAGTCCCAATAAAACTTCTTGAATCGATACAGTATCTAAACCAGATCCCATGTTCTTTAATAACTGAAGAATCGCAACGTTAGACAATGCCTTCATGGCATAATTAACTCTCAAGTTTTCTACCTTAGAGAAAGCTTTAGTTAACCTGTTGTACTGAGATTGGATTTTTTCGGCATCATAAACATATAATGGACTTCCAAATTGGTCTGCTAACTGCAGTAAATCTTTTGCTTGCATTTTTTAAACTATTTTGAGCAAAGTTATTACACTTTTGACTAACGGCAAATTAATTGTAGAAAAATAACAAATTATAACAAATTGTTTGTTTTTAAACAAAAACTAGCTTATTTCGAATTTTTATAAAAATTTTAAGCCCACGGATTGTACGGATCAAACGGATGAACACAGATTTTTAAAATAAAGATAAAAAAAATCCGCGTAATTTCGTCTAATCTGTGACATCCGTGGGCAAAAAAACAAAACCCCTGAATGTAAATTCAAGGGTTTGTTAGTAGTTATGTTGTTTATCGGAATAAAGACTTTATAGTTTTAATCTTTAAGTTCTTAAGATTATAAGTTAGAAAGAAACCTTAGTTCCTCAGTACCTTAGCAACTTAGAACCTCAAAACTATAGACTCGGTAAGTCTCCGTTTCCTTTGGTTGGCAAGTTAGTAGAGCCCATTAAGAACAAATCTACTTCTCTTGCTGCTTCGCGACCTTCTGAAATAGCCCATACGATTAACGATTGTCCTCTTCGCATATCTCCGGCAGTGAAAATATGAGGTACATTCGTTTGATAATTTTTTGCCTTATAGTTGCTTCTCATGTCTAATTCAAGACCCAATTGCTCGCTTAAAGTTTTTTCCGGACCTGTAAATCCTAAAGCCAATAAAGCCAAATCACATGGCCAGATTTTCTCTGAACCTTCTTTTTCGATCAATTCAGGACGCTGACCCGGAGTCATTTTCCATTGTACCTCAACGGTTTTTAATCCAACTAATTCTCCTTTTTCGTTAGATAAGAATTCTTTAGTATTGATTAACCAGTTTCTGTCACAGCCTTCTTCGTGAGAAGATGACGTTTTCAACTGTAACGGCCAGAAAGGCCATGGCGTAGATTCACTTCTTCCAACCGGTGGTTTTGGTAAAATCTCAAAGTTAGTTACTGATTTTGCTCCGTGACGGTTTGATGTTCCAACACAGTCAGAACCTGTATCACCACCACCAATTACGATAACATCTTTTCCAGTCGCTTTTACCTGATCCGGAATTGATTCTCCGTATAACACTTTAGTTTGTTGTGTTAAGAAATCCATTGCCTGAACAACGCCTTTGCTTTCGATTCCTTTAGTTGGTAAACTTCTTCTTTCAGTTGCTCCACCGCATAATACGATAGAATCGAAAGCATTTAGTTCTTCAACGCTAAAGTTTACTCCAACATTCACGTTTGTTTTAAAAGTGATTCCTTCCGCTTCAAGGATTAATACACGTCTGTCGATGATTCCTTTTTCTAATTTGAAGTTTGGAATTCCGTAACGCAATAAACCTCCAATAGCATTGTCTCTTTCAAAAACAGTTACCGTGTGACCGGCTCTGTTTAATTGTTGAGCCGCTGCCAAACCTGCAGGACCGGAACCAATAACGGCTACCGTTTTGCCTGTTCTGGTTTTTGGCGCTTGTGGTTTGATCCAGCCTTCAGCAAAACCTCTTTCGATGATGTTTTTCTCTATGTTTTCGATCGCAACAGGTTCTTTGATGATCCCTAATACACATGATTTCTCACATGGAGCAGGGCATAAGCGGCCTGTAAATTCAGGAAAGTTGTTGGTAGACTGCAAAATATTTAATGCGCTCTGCCATTCTTCCTGATGTACCATGTCGTTGAAGTCAGGAATTAAATTTCCTAACGGACAAGCACTGTGGCAAAAAGGAATCCCACAATCCATGCATCTTGAACCTTGTTCTTTTATTTTATCTTTTGCTAACGGAATAGTAAATTCGCTGTAGTTCGAAACACGTTCTGCAACTGCTAAATTACTTTCGTCGGCTCTGTTATATTCTTTAAATCCGCCTATTTTACCCATGACATTTTTAATTAAAGTAAAGGTTTAAAATTCCAATCTTTTAAAATTCCAAATTCTAATTTTTTTTAACCGCAAAGAACACAAGGTTTTTGTTTTTGCTTTTTTGAGTGTTTTAAGTCCGCAAAGCTTTGAGGTTAGTTTCAATCTAAAATCTGAACTCTAAAATCTAAAATTCTAAAATCATTTATCCAGCTATTAATTCTTCTATTTTTTTCTCTTCTGCAATTCGCTGTAATGCTTTTTTGTAATCAGTTGGCATTACTTTTACGAAATGGTTTTGTTCATTTTCCCAGTCTGCTAAAATTCTTTTTGCTAATGGGCTGTTGGTGTACAAAGAGTGATTTTTGATTAGTTTTCTCAATTTCGTCACATCTTCTTCTTCGATAGGATCAAAAGCAACCATTTCCATGTTGCATAATGTTGCATCAAATTGTTGTTTAGGATCGTAAACATAAGCAACACCACCGCTCATACCCGCTGCGAAGTTTCTTCCTGTTTTTCCTAAAACAACCACTGTACCACCAGTCATGTATTCGCATCCGTGATCTCCAATTCCTTCAACAACCGCAGTTGCTCCGGAGTTTCTCACACAAAAACGCTCACCGGCCATTCCATTAATATACGCCTCTCCGGTAATAGCTCCGTAAAGGGCAACGTTACCAATAATGATGTTTTCTTCAGGTTTGAAAGTTGCAGTAGGAGGGACTTTGATAATCAATTTTCCTCCGGACAATCCTTTTCCTAAGTAATCATTACAGTTTCCGTGAATTTTAAACGACAATCCGTTTGTTGCAAAAGCACCAAAACTTTGTCCGGCAGAACCTTCAAAATCAACTAAAATAGTGTCTTCAGGTAAACCTTGTGCGCCATATATTTTTGAGATTTCATTACTCAAAATAGCACCTACAGAACGGTCTGTATTTTTAATTTTAAATGTAACTCTTGTTTTTTCTTTTCTATAAATAGAAGGAATTGCTTCTTTGATAATTTCAAAATCCAATACGTTATCTAAAGCGTGATCTTGCTCAGTTGTGTTGTGATTTGGAACCGTCTTAGCTTTTTCAGGTTTGTATAAAATTGATGATAAATCTAAACCATTGGCTTTGTAATGTTTGATCGCTTTGTTCACATTTAATTTTTGTGACTGACCTACCATTTCTTTTAAAGTTCTGAAACCTAACTGCGCCATAATTTCTCTTAACTCTTCAGCAATAAAATACATGAAGTTGATGACGTGCTCCGGAGTTCCTTTGAAATTTTTTCTCAATTCAGGATCCTGAGTGGCAATACCAACAGGGCAAGTATTCAGGTGACAGGCTCTCATCATGATACATCCTGAAGCCACAAGCGGTGCAGTAGCAAAACCAAATTCTTCAGCTCCTAACAATGCAGCGATAGCTACGTCACGACCCGTTTTCAATTGTCCGTCACATTCAAGAACCACACGGCTTCTTAAATCATTCAAGATCAAAGTTTGTTGTGCTTCAGCTAAACCAAGTTCCCAGGGAATACCTGTGTGCTGTAACGATGTCAATGGTGCAGCACCAGTTCCTCCATCATAACCTGAAATCAGGATCACGTCAGCTTTTGCTTTGGCAACACCGGCAGCGATTGTTCCAACTCCAACTTCAGAAACTAATTTTACGTTGACACGTGCTTCACGATTGGCATTTTTCAAGTCGAAAATCAACTGAGATAAATCCTCAATAGAGTAAATATCGTGGTGTGGCGGAGGCGAAATCAAACCTACATAAGGCGTAGAGTTTCTTGTTTCAGCGATCCAAGGCACTACTTTTTCTCCAGGTAACTGTCCACCTTCACCAGGTTTTGCCCCTTGAGCCATTTTAATCTGGATTTCTTTAGCGTTGGTCAAATAGTTGATCGAAACACCAAAACGTCCTGATGCAACTTGTTTGATAGCACTGTTTCTGGAATCTCCGTTAATTTCTTTCTGGAAACGTTTAGGATCTTCTCCACCTTCTCCAGAGTTACTTTTTCCGCCAATTCTGTTCATTGCAATTGCTAAATTCTCGTGTGCTTCTCTACTGATAGATCCGTAAGACATCGCACCCGTTTTGAATTTTTTCACAATTTCGGTCCATGGTTCTACTTCGTCAATAGAAATTGGATCTAAATTGTTGAATTCGAATAAACCTCTAATCGTCATTAAGTTTGAGCTTTGCTCATTGACCATGTCTGAGTATTCTTTATAGCTTTCAGGACTGTTCAGACGAACGGCCTGTTGTAATTTTGAAATCGTTGTCGGGTTAAACATGTGTTTTTCTCCGCCACGTCTCCATCTGTAAATACCTCCAATTTCTAAAGACAATAAACCTGCGATTTTAGAATTTGGAAATGCTTTCTGAAAACGTTTCTTCACTTCTTTTTCTACTTCCATCAAACCAATTCCTTCGATTCTTGAAGGTGTAAATGGGAAGTATTTATTAGTGAAAGTTTTGTTTAAACCTAAAATCTCGAAAATCTGGGCAGCTCTGTACGAATGTAAAGTCGAGATACCAATTTTGTTCATGATTTTAAGGATGCCTTTTGCAATCGCTTTGTTGTAATTTACAATGGCATAATCCGCTTTTACTCCTGTAATGAATCCCTGGTTTACCTGATCGTGAATGATCTCGTTTACCATATAAGGGTTGATGGCACTTGCGCCGTATCCAAACAATAAAGCAAAATGATGTGGCTCACGTGGTTCAGCAGATTCGATGATGATTCCGAATTTAGAACGAACCTGTAAAATGTTTAACGAGTGGTGAATGTAAGAACAAGCCAATAACATTGGTATTGGAGCCAATTCTTCGCTAACTCCTCTGTCTGATAAAATGATGATGTTACATCCTTCAGAAACCGCTTTAAAAGTAGCCTGAACACATTTTTCAAGCGCTCTTTCTAAACCGTTAACTCCTTTTTCTATTTTATATAAAGTAGAAATAGTAGCCGATTTAAAATCTGCATGATCAATGTTTCTGATTTTATCTAAATCTTCATTTGAGATAACCGGATTCTGGATTTTTAATTTTTTACATTGTTTTGATTCAATTTCAAAAATATTAAAATCTCCACCAATTGCTAAACTGATATCAGTAATGATTTCTTCACGAATACCATCCAAAGGCGGGTTGGTAACCTGAGCAAATAATTGTTTGAAATAGTTGTATAACAATTGAGGCTGTTCTGATAAAACTGCCAACGGCGTATCGTTACCCATAGAGCTAATGGCTTCTGCGCCCTGAGCTCCCATTGGGTTAATGATTGTTTTTAGGTCTTCGATAGTATAACCAAATAATTTTTGTCTTGTCAGGAAATCAAGTTTCTCAACAGGAGTAGGATTATTGGTATACGGTATTTTAGATAATTGTAACAAGTTTTCATCGATCCATTCCTGGTAAGGACGTTTTGTTACAATTGCTTTTTTAATTTCTTCATCTTCGATAATACGACCTTCGTTCATGTCTACAAGGAACATTTTCCCTGGCTCTAAACGACCGTGTTGTACTACATCTTCCGGCTCAACATCAAGTACACCAATTTCTGATGACATGATTACAAAACCGCTTTTTGTTAAAGTGTAACGAGAAGGACGCAATCCGTTACGGTCTAATAACGCACCAATTACGTTACCATCTGTAAACGGAATAGAAGCAGGACCATCCCAAGGTTCCATGATACAAGAGTTGAATTCGTAGAACGCTCTTTTCTCCGGAGACATTGTCTGGTGTTTTTCCCAGGCTTCAGGAACCACCATCATCATCGCTTCCGGTAATGAACGGCCTGTCATTAATAAAAGTTCTACCACCATATCCATAGAAGCAGAATCTGATTTTCCTTCTAGGATGATTGGGAATAACTTTTTGATATCATTTCCGAAAATTTTGCTTTCCATCAGCTCTTCACGAGCACGCATACGGCTAACGTTTCCGCGAAGTGTATTGATTTCACCATTATGACACATGTATCTGAATGGCTGTGCTAATTCCCATGAAGGGAAAGTATTAGTAGAGAAACGTTGGTGCACTAACGCCAGACGAGTCACTAAATCGGGATCTTTTAAGTCAACATAATAACGGCTGATGTCTTCCGGCATCAATAAACCTTTATATATTATGGTAGTTGTCGATAAACTAGAGAAATAAAACATGTGGCTTTCAGAGGTTTTAGATCCTCTTACGGCATGTTCAGCAATTTTTCTAGCTGCAAAAAGTTTTGCATTAAATTCGTTTTCAGTTAAATCCTGACCGTTTTTGCTAACAAAAACCTGTTTAACTGTTGGTTCTTTTTCTGCGGCAATCTGCCCTAAATTTTCGACTTCAACAGGTACATCTCTCCATCCCAATACTTTTAAGTTTTGATCCTTAATAGTCGATTCGAAAGCGTTGATACAAAAAGAAACCTGGTTTTTGCTTTTTGGTAAAAAAACCATTCCTACTGCATACTCACGTGTTTCAGGGATTTCAAAGTCACATACTTTTTTAAAGAAAGCGTGTGGGATATCGAATAAAATTCCAGCTCCGTCTCCAGTTCTTCCATCAGAACTAACGGCACCACGATGTTCCAATTTTATTAAGATATCCAATGCTTTGTGAATAATATCATTTGATTTAATACCATTCAAATTACAAATAAATCCTGCACCACAATTGTCGTGTTCAAATTCAGGCAAATAAAGCCCTTGTTCTTTAACTTTCATTCTTGATATTTTTTCTACAAAAATAAAGATTTCGTTAAATATAATGTATTGGAATTGTAATTTGACTTACATTTTTATTGTAATACTAGAAAAACGCTTCTTAATTGATAATAATATTATATTAACCATTGCGAATTGATAAAATGACAACGGCCGTTAAAATATATTAAGAAAAATCGCCGTAAGCCTAATAATTACAGTAATGTATTTGTTAAATATCAAACGTTTTAGTGGTTTTCCGTTAATATTAACAAATTGTTTTGTTAACTATTTCTTCGCATTGAAAAAGAATAAACGTTTTGTAAATATCTCATATGTTTTTTAATTGAAAAAGATTTTACTATTAAGTTGAATTTTGCTACTTTTGTCGCACTTTTATTCTGAAATAAATTCAGAACCAGACAAATTCTATATTATGAACATACACGAATATCAAGGAAAAGAAATTTTAGCAAGTTACGGAGTACGCATTCAACGCGGAATTGTGGCTAACAATGCAGTCGAAGCTGTGGCTGCTGCAAAACAATTAACTGCCGAGACTGGTACAGGATGGCACGTAATAAAAGCACAAATTCACGCAGGTGGTCGTGGAAAAGGTGGTGGAGTTAAGTTAGCAAAAAACTTGCAACAAGTGGAAGAAATTGCTGGACAAATCATCGGAATGCAATTGATTACACCTCAGACTTCTGCAGAAGGTAAAAAAGTAAACAAAATATTAGTTGCAGAAGATGTTTACTATCCTGGTGAAAGTGAAACTTCTGAATTTTATGTTTCTGTTTTATTGAATAGAGCTACTGGTCGTAACATGATTATGTATTCTACTGAAGGTGGAATGGATATTGAAGAAGTTGCTGAGCACACTCCTCATTTAATTTTTACTGAAGAAGTTGATCCTTCTGTTGGATTACAAGGTTTTCAGGCAAGAAGAATTGCCTTTAACTTAGGTCTTTCTGGAAATGCTTTCAAAGAAATGGTGAAATTTATCGATGCATTATACAATGCTTACATTGGTTCTGATGCTTCTATGTTTGAAATCAACCCGGTTTTGAAAACTTCAGATAATAAAATTATGGCTGTAGATGCTAAAGTAAATATCGATGATAATGCTTTATACAGACAACCAAAATATGCTGAGATGAGAGACATCCGTGAGGAGAATCCAATCGAAGTTGAAGCTAAAGAAGTAGGTTTGAACTATGTAGATCTTGACGGTACTGTAGGATGTATGGTAAACGGAGCAGGTCTTGCAATGGCAACTATGGATTTAATTAAATACGCTGGATTTGAGCCTGCTAACTTCTTAGACGTTGGTGGAACTGCTGATGCAAAACGTGTTGAAACTGCTTTTAGAATTATCTTAAAAGATCCTAATGTAAAAGCTATTTTGATCAATATTTTTGGTGGAATCGTTCGTTGTGACCGTGTGGCGCAAGGAGTTGTTGACGCTTACAGAAATATGGGTGATGCTATTAAAGTGCCAATCATCGTTCGTTTGCAAGGAACAAATGCTGAAATTGCAAAAGAATTAATTGACAATTCAGGTATGCCAATCTTATCAGCTGTTCAGTTTCAGGAAGCTGCTGACCAGGTTAAAGCTGCACTTTCTTAATCAAATAAGAAATCAATTATATAGAAAATCCCTTCGATCATCGGAGGGATTTTTTTTGGAGCAATAATTTAACCGGAATTCCGATAGCTATCGGAAGCAAGGATTTTTAATTATAGAATCTATATAAACGCAAAGTTCGCAAAGCTATATTTGATAAAGCTTTGCGAACTTTGCGTAATTCTTACCGCTCTTTGCGGTTAAAAAGCTTATTTCTTATTTTTCCCGTTTTTGTACACTACTTTTTCTACTACCTGTACTTTAGGAGCAGACTTAGTGTTGTTTTTCTTGAAAGGTTTTTTAGCGGCAGGTCCTGATTTAGAAGGAGCTTTATCGCCTCTTCCTTTTTCAGCATCTTTTGCACTGGCTTTAAATTCAGGTCTTTCTTTGGTAGTGTCTTTCTTTGGAATTTCCGCTTTATGTTTTGCTAAAACATCATTTGGGTTTTTCGGGTTTTCTTTCGTTCCTCTTAAATGAATTACCAATCCGTTTAAGAAATTACGCAAAACCTGGTCACCACATTCCATGTAGTTTTCATGATCCTCGGCTCTAAAAAAAGCACCCAATTCAGATTTTGTAATTCTAAAATCTACTAATTCTAAAATTTCAACTATTTGGTCGTCACGGAGCATCAAAGCCACGCGAAGTTTTTTTAGGATATCGTTGTTCGTCATTTTTTGTTTTTTTGTTTCAAGTTTCAAGTTCTCGCAATCTTTGCCTGAACAACAAACTATGCATTTATTTTTTACAAAGGTACGTTTTAAAACTAATTTGATTACAATTTTAGTTTAAGAACTAGAAGTGCTTTTACTGTTTTTTCGCCAGGAATTCACGAATTGTTATTAATCGCATCAATTTTAAAATTTAATTCGTGAATTCGTGGCTAATTTTTTTATTTTAATTTATGGAATTATATTCGTTTATAATGCTTATTAATTTGTCTAAATCTTCAGAAAGATGATTAGCTGTAACTACAATTCTGTTTAGATTATTCGCATTTTCCTGATATTTAAAATTGGCAATAATGATTTTATTGGCTTTTAATACATCAATCAGGTTATCATTTTTTAAATAAATTAAGGGATAAGTTTTGTCAAATTTGATCGTATGATTTTTGATTAACTTTCGATCAATATAATTCAGATTTTCTAATAATTTTTGATGTTGACTTTTATAAAGAGCAGCTGCATCAGCTAAAGTCTGAACAAAAGCAGGATTCATTCCTGCAGCAGAAATAAAAATATCCTGTTCTTTTATTTGATTGATAAAAGAAGTATCACTTGCAATTACGCCGCCGTTTAAACCAAAAGCTTTTCCTAAAGACGAAATCATGATTTTTCGTTTCACCGGAAGATCGATTTCAGAATAAATTCCACAGCCATTTTCGCCTAAAATTCCAAACGAATGCGATTCATCGATAACCAAAGTAATCTCTTTATGATCTGGAATTGCTGCTAAAACTGATAAATCAATTGCACGGGTTTGAAAAGACGGAACACCATCAGCGAGAATTGTAATTCTTTCGGGTTGAGGATCCAGTAATTTGGGATTTATTTTATCGTTTATAAAAACCGGTAAACTATTGGTTTTGATGGCTGTATGAATGTGTGAAAAATGGAAAAATCCATCTGTATTTTTATTCAATACATCAATAACTAATTTTCCGGCGAGCATTCCGGACGAAACCGTAACGGCGCTTTCTGCCTTTATATGTTTGGCTAAAAAAGTCTCACCATTTTCATAAGCCGTTAGTTTGATATTGGCACTTCTGGAACTTCCGTATGTCGTTCCCCATTTTCGTATGTTTTGGATTACCACTTCCTGAAAATCATTATTTGTTGGCAATCCCAAATAAGCCGTTCCGCCAAAATACAAGTATTGTTCTTTGTCGATTTCGATAATTCTGTCCGGAAACTGATTGACATTCATAAGATTTAAATTAAGGTAACTCCGGTTCCGTTAAGCTCAGAATAATGAATTACACCATTTTTTATCGTTACGCCCGTTGCAATATCTTCGGCTAAAAGTAATGCTCCATCCATATCAACATAATCCAATTGAGGCAATAAATGGGCAATGGCAGAAATTCCCACAGTCGATTCGGTCATACAGCCCACCATGGTTTTTAATCCCAATGTTTTTGCTTCTTCAATCATGCGTTTGCCTGGAGTTAATCCGCCGCATTTGACCAGCTTTACATTTACACCATGAAAATGGTTGAAACATTTGGCAACATCTTCTTCGATAATACAGCTTTCATCTGCAATTACAGGTAAAACCGAATGTTTAAAAACTTCCTTGTGGGCTTCCCAATTATCTGCTTTCATTGGCTGTTCCAGAAATTCGACGCCAAGTTTTTTTAGTTCAATGGCATTGTTTATTGTTTCCTCAACACCCCAACCGCAATTGGCATCAATTCTAAAAATGGCATTAGTATGTTTTCTGAGTTCCTTTACAATCGCAATATCTTCTTTGGTTCCTAGTTTGATTTTATAAATAGGCCACGGAAGTTCCTGCATTTTCGAAACCATTTTTTCTATAGAAGCAATCCCAATGGTATAATCTGTAAGCGGATTATTTTCGATCGTATAGTTCCATAATTCGTATAGTTTTTTGCCTTTCATGCGCGCATATAAATCATTATAAGCTAAGTCTAAAGCGCACAAAGCAAACATATCGTCTTTTAGATACGGATAGATTTTGGCCCAGAAAACTTCAGGAGTTTCATTTTCTGTCCTTTCAATAATGGTTCTGATTTTTTCTAAATCCTGCATCATCATTGGAACGGTTGTTTTGTAATACGGATTCGAAGTGGCTTCTCCAAAACCCGAGAAACCCTCACTTTTGAGTTCGACAATAAGTGAAGGCTGAAAATCAATAGATTCTCTGGAAATCGTAAAAGTATGTTTTAATTTGAGATTGTATTCTCTTAAAATAAGTTCCATAATATATTCAATTGAAATGTATTTTTTTAATAACCCAGCCAAAGAACTGCTTTTGCAAAACCATCCCGCCAGAGTTTCTCGTTATGTTCGCCGCCTTTTACAATTTTAGATTTGGTAAGATGCAAACAATAACACCGTTTAGTGTCTAATAAACGTTCCATTTTGGTCATGTCTTTTACCATATCATCGCTTTCTTTATCTCCGCATAAAAAGTAAATTTTGGTTTTGATTTTTTTGGTTTTTTCTGTCAGCGTATAGATGTCATTCGAAAACCAGAAAGAAGGCGAAAAAACGCCTGCTTTGCCAAATGTTTCGGGATATTTTAGAATGGTATAATAGGACAGCAATCCGCCAAGCGAACTTCCCATAATGATGGTATTTTTAGCTTTTGGTTTGGTTCTGTAATGGTTGTCGATATATGGTTTTAATGTTTTTACAATAAAATCAAGATAATTATCGGCATTTCCGCCACCATATTTTTCATTTTTAAATGGTGTTAATTCATCTGTTCGTTTTTCATTTCCGTGTTCGATTCCTACCACAATTACGGGAGCTTTCAGACTATCCAGTTTTTCATCGACATTCCATTCTCCGGAATAAGCGGTTTTAGAATCGAATAAATTCTGAGCATCATGCATATAAATCACGCTGTATCTTTTGGCTGAAGCCGAATAACCGTCAGGAAGATAAATCCAGATTTTTTTAGTGGTTTTTAATTGAGGTGCTTCAAGAGTAAAAGTAGATACATTTTTTGAAGCAGTACTTTTTTGTGCACTTGCAATAGAAGTGATCCATAACAATACAAAAAAGAAGAGTCTTCTAATCATGAGTTCAGTTGCGTTTTAGATTTAAAAACAATATTTTAGCTAAAAATAATAAATTGATGAATACCGAAACAGAAAAGAGAAGTTTACTTTTAGAAATGATTGCTTTTTCTACCGTTGATGGGCAATTGCATAGAAGAGAGTATGATTTTTTGTGGCTGGTCGCTCAGGAATTGAATATTGATTTAGCTGTTTTTAATGATTTATTTCATCAGGAACATTCTATTCAGATTATAAAGTCTGAGTTTCAAAGAATTCAGCAATTTTACAGACTGGCTTTGATCATGTATTGCGATGGTATTTTGCATGAAAAAGAAGCGAAAGCCATACAACAAATAGCAATAGAGATGGGGTTGAACCCCAATGCAACCAAACGCGTTTTAGATTTAATGAAAAACGCACCAAATGCTATTATTGATCCTAATGTTTTATTGAAGGTCTTTCAGGAACAACACAATTAAGCCAATTGTTCCTGTAGTTTTTTGATATCGTCACGCAACTTCGCTGCTTGTAAAAAGTCTAATTCTTTGGCCGCTTTCTCCATTGATTTACGTTTTTCACGGATCATTTTCTCTAATTCTGCTTTCGATAAATACGCCGTTTCCGGTTCTGCAGCAACAGATAATGTATGACCCAATTCGTATTCTACCAAAGGATTTTTGGTAAAGGCGCTATCAATCTTTTTATTCAAAGCCTGTGGCGTAATGCCGTGCTCTGTATTATAATTGATCTGTTTGGTTCTACGATATTCTGTTTCGTCTATGGTTCTCTGCATACTTGCCGTAACTTTATCCGCGTACAAAATTGCTTTTCCATTCAGGTTTCTTGCCGCACGGCCAATAGTTTGTGTTAAAGATCTGTGATTACGAAGAAAACCTTCTTTATCAGCATCTAAAATCGCAACCAGTGAAACCTCCGGTAAATCAAGGCCTTCACGAAGTAAGTTCACTCCAATCAAAACATCAAAAATACCTTTTCGTAAATCCTGCATAATTTCGATACGTTCCAGCGTATCTACTTCAGAATGTATATAACGACAACGAATGTTTACTTTGGTTAAGTATTTGGCCAGTTCTTCGGCCATTCTTTTCGTCAGCGTAGTCACTAAAACTCTTTCGTCTAATTCGCAGCGTACCTGAATTTCTTCGATCAGATCATCGATTTGATTCAAACTTGGTCTTACTTCGATGACAGGATCTAATAGTCCGGTTGGGCGAATAATTTGTTCTACATAAACACCATCTGTTTTTTGTAATTCGTAATCTGCCGGTGTTGCAGATACGTAAATTACCTGATTTTGTATGGCCTCAAACTCTTCAAATTTCAAAGGTCTGTTGTCCATTGCAGCAGGTAAACGAAAACCGTATTCTACCAGATTCTCTTTACGGCTTCTGTCGCCTCCGTACATGGCGTGAACCTGAGAAACGGTTACGTGACTTTCGTCTACAATCATTAAATAATCACTCGGGAAATAATCTAATAAACAGAACGGTCTTGTTCCGGCTTGTCTTCCGTCAAGGTATCTTGAATAATTTTCGATTCCGGAGCAATAACCTAATTCCCGAATCATTTCTAAGTCGAAATTGGTACGTTCTTCTAAACGTTTTGCTTCTAAGTGTTTTCCTATTTCTTTAAAATAATCGACTTGTTTCACCAAATCCTGCTGAATTTCCCAAATGGCACCTTGCAGTACATCCGGAGAAGTCACAAACATATTAGCGGGATAAATAGTAAGTCTTTTGAATTTTTCGATCACTTGTGAAGTCTTCACATCAAAGGATTCTATTTCTTCGATTTCGTCACCAAAAAAGTGAATTCTGTAGGCATCATCGGCATAACTTGGATATACTTCGACTGTATCGCCTTTAATTCTAAAAGTTCCCGGATTAAAATCGGCCTCGGTTCTGGCGTATAAACTCTGAACCAGACTGTGAAGTAATTTAGTCCTCGAAATAACCTGATCTGTGCTTATTTCAATTACATTTTTCTTAAATTCAACCGGATTCCCAATACCATATAAACACGAAACAGAAGCGACAACCAAAACGTCCCGACGTCCTGAAAGAAGGGAAGAAGTGGTGCTTAAACGCATCTTTTCGAGCTCTTCGTTAATAGATAAATCTTTTTCGATAAAAACCCCTGTTACAGGCATAAAAGCTTCGGGTTGGTAATAATCATAGTAAGAAACGAAATATTCTACCGCATTATTTGGAAAGAATTGTTTGAATTCAGAATATAATTGCGCTGCCAAAGTTTTATTATGGGCCAATACTATCGTTGGTCTTTGCACTTCCTGAATAACATTGGCTACCGTAAATGTTTTTCCGGATCCGGTAACGCCTAATAATGTCTGGTATTTTTCGCCATCGATCACACCTTGTGAAAGTTTTTCGATCGCTTGCGGCTGATCACCTTTTGGACTATACTCTGAGGATACTTGAAAATTCATTTTTGGATGATGAAAAGATTAGTTTTGTAAAGATACAAAGTTTGAATTCTATAAAAAAGCTAAAAAAATACTGCCGTAAATTATACGAATTATTAATCAGTAAATGTGTTGTATTCTATTTGTTTGTCATATTCTTTATGAAAAAGACAAGAAAAAATAGCCACGAATTCACGAATTTATATTAGCTTAATATAGATATGATTCGTGAATTCGTGGCGAATAATTTTAGAAGTTTATTCTAAAAAATCAATCATCGCATCATTTACAATTTTTGACTGATCGATGGATAAAAAATGCCCTGCGTCTTTTATCGTTTGCGTTTTGGCTTTGATTAAGTATTTTTTTGCCCTTTCTAAGCTTTCTTCTGAATTAATGACATCATGATCACCAATTAAAACCAAAACCGGACTGTTAATCAATTTTAACTCATCATCAGAAAAGGGATGCATTTTGAACATACTCGAATTTGATTTAGCATATTTATTGGCCAGATAAAATTGTTTTTTATAAACAGGACTAATTTTTTCCGGATGGGAAGAAAACGTATTTAATGTTTTTCCGAATTTCTTTTCACTCGGAAAAAGTTTTAGCATCAAAGCAGAAGTTGTTTTCCCAACTTTATCAATAAATTTAAATGTTTGTGCCGGACTCAGCAATACTACTTTATCAATTGAGTTTCCTTTTTGAGTGGCCAGTAAAGTGGCGATCCAACCGCCTCGCGAAGCGCCAACAATGTCAAATTTCTTTAACTTATAATGATTAAAAATTTCGTTGTATAAAATCACAATGTCTTCTGAAGAAAGGGATTTTGAAGTTAATGTGGATTTTCCGGGCTCCATCATAAAATCAATAGCGTAGATGCGATGATTTTTGGCTAAAGGCTTTATGTTGGGGTACCACATTGTTGAGCTGGCATCCATTCCGTGAAGTAAGACCAAGTCTTTCCCGTTTTTTGGTCCCGCCAGAATAACATGAGCAGTTCCGTATGAAGTTTTTATATTTTCTTCGGAATATGGAATATCCCAAAGTTTTAAGGCTTTGTCGTAAGAATTGATATAAGCTTGTTTTTCGCTTTTGGTTTTGAAAATATAATCGTCAAATTTTGCATTTTTAGTTGAAGAACAACCGGTAATTATAAGTAATAACAGTATTCTGAAGTATGTTTTTGGCATAGTAATAAAATTCAATTGATATTAAAGGTACGGAAATTGCGCGCCGATACAGTATCAGAATTTTATTTTAAAGTATTATAATTATAATGTTTTTCTTTTCCAGTTTTCAATTTTATTCTTCATTTCATTATGAGAATAAAATTCGCCATTTTGAATTTCATTTTCTGAAATCATAATGTCGTTATTATATAGGTCTGAATTACTTACGGATGTAGATAAATTGTCATCAATTTTTGAAATTTCATAGTTCAAAAGTTTTTTTGATTTAAGAGAATTCATATTATAAATATTACTCAATTTCAAATTTCCACGCTTTTTGCTGGCTTTCACTTAAAAAAGTCCAGGCTACAATACGGCTTGTTTTTTGGCCTTGAGCCATATCAATAGTTTTTATCGAAGAGGCATTTACTTTATTAAGGGTTTTGTAAATGCTCGAAAGATTTTCTCTTTTTGAAACCAAAGTAGTGAACCACAGGGTTTGCATGGCAAATTTTGCACTTTCGTAAATCATTTGGGTTACAAAACCAATTTCCCCGCCATCGCACCATAATTCGGCATTGTGGCCTCCGAAGTTTAAAACCGGATTTGTCTTTTTTCTTTCTTTGGTTAAATTGGAAACTTTACGAACGGTGCTTTGATTCGCGTCTTCGGCAGAAGAATGAAAAGGCGGATTACACATTGTGAAGGTAAAACGATCTTCGGGCGTGATGATATTTTTGAAAATAAAGCGTGATTCGGTTTGTTGCTGTAAACTTATAGCGTCAATCAATTTTGGATTGGCTTCGATGATTTTACTGCAATTTTCGATTGCTTTTTCGTCGATATCAGTTCCTACGAAACTCCAGTCGTAAATGGCATTTCCTAAAATAGGGTAGATGCAATTGGCTCCGGTTCCTATATCTAAACCTAAAACGGATGATCCTTGCGGAATGATTCCGTTATTAGTTTCGGCCAATAAATCGGCCAGATAATGAATGTAATCTGTTCTTCCCGGAATGGGAGGACAAAGATAGTTTTTAGGAATGTCCCAGTTTTGTATGTCGTAATAGGTTTCTAATAAGGCTTTGTTAAGCGCTTTTACAGCCAATGGATTACTGAAATCAATAGTTTCAATTCCGTGAATGTTGATCGCAACGTATGCTTTTAGTTCTGGACAATTCGCGATAAGAAGTTCGAAATCATAGCGGGAACGATGAAGGTTTCGAGGATGTAAATTGTTTTTTTCGGAATTGTCTGTTTCTTTCATTTTTCTGAATTTCCGTGCAAAGATAGTCATTCTTTTTGCGGTAAATGATAATTATGAAAACGATTGCCCTAGCCCTGATGGAAGCGGCATCCTTTTGTGCCGTTGTTCGGCACAAAAGATAAAGTGGACAGCAGGAATAGCTTCTGAAAATAATACTAAAGTTTAAAATTTCAATACTAAAAATCCCAATTCCAAATGCGAATTTAAACACAGAGACATAGATTTTCTGTTGTTATTTTTAGGATACAAAAAAAGCTCGCTTTCTCACATAGCTTGCTATTGTGATTTAAAGTTAGAGTGAAACGACTTTTTTATAGATTTTAAACTATGTTTCTATGTGTTTAAATGAAATTTTTGAGCCTTTTATTCTAATGAAATAATTAATCCATACACTCCATTAACAACAAATCACCATCGGTATGGGTGATACTGACCAAACCATCATGAAGAACAGCATTGCTGCTGCCGGTTCGATAGCCAATTGTTAAAGTGTCGTTTTTTAGTGGATATAATAAATTGGTCGAATTAATTCCGTTTACAACTCCAATAGGAATCAATGAAATAGGCGTTTTTGCCGTATACCATTTTTCGAATTTATTGGGTAACAAGAATATTTTTGAATGATCGTCGAGAATCACAATTTTAAGCAAATTGCGGTAACGAACAATATTAGTGAGGTTTGTAATGGTGTGATCGGCACGTTTTCCTGTCGCCCAAACAACGTTTACAGCGGGGATTTTTCTGGCGATCAAGTAATCAAAAGCTTTTTCTAAATCAGTTTTGTCCTGATCCGGTGTGTGTACAATTTCTATTGGATATTGAGATGTTTTGTAGATTTCGGGATCAAAACCATGATCGAAATCGCCTAAAAGGACATCGATTTTTATCCCTAAATCGACAACTCTCTCGATGGCAGAATCTAATACGATAACCAGTGGCGACCATTCGAGCAATTGTCCCAGTAATTCAGGATTGCATGCTGCTCCGTTGGCAATAATTAGAGCGGGTTCCTGGTCGTCGCGTACGATGTGGTGTGAAGACATTTAGATTTTTGATTTGAAATGTGCTGCAAATGTACGAAAGGAAAGGATTTTAGAGGTTAGATTTTAGATTTTAGATTTTTTTATCGCCGTGATGTTTTGTTTAACCATTAAGATATTAAGAAAGTTACGTTGGCGGGCTGAATATCTTAATGGTTAATTTTTTTTGCCACAGATTATTAAGATTAAAAGGATTTTAACGGGTTTGTGTTTAAGATATCCAAACTTAACTTTCTTAATATCTTAGTGGTAAAAACTATTTTGCAGCTTTAAAAGCGATAGCATCAACTTCGATCTGCATTCCGTCGATGGCTAGTTTGGGAACGGGAATTAAGGTACTTGCCGGAAATGGCTTGTCTTTCCATACTTTTCTGATTTCTTCATTCCATATTTTTAATTTTTCGGGTGAATGATCTACAATCAGAATGGTTATTTTCAGGATGTTTTCCGGTTTTAGTTTGTAGCTGTCTAAAACGATTACGATGTTTTGTAACGCAACCTGAGTTTGTTCTCTGAAGCCGGGGCTCAAAATGTGTTCTTTTCCTAATCCGCCACTTTGTCCTGAAATATAAACGAACTCACCCGGAGCAGTAACTGATGATGCGTGGCTGAAGCCATAAGGCGTTGGGTCGAATAAGGACTCAGGATTTTTGAAAGTCTGGGCTTTTGCACTAAACGCGCAAAGAGAAAATAGTGTAAAAAGTAAGTGTTTCATGTTTTCGAAATATTGAATTAATTGTATGCAAAGTTTGCTTAATTCTTATTTCTAAACCTTTACATATGTTGAGGTTTTTTTAGTATTCAGTCTCAGTATTCAGTCTCAATATTTACTGTAAACCGGGACTGCACGGTAAACAGCTACTAAATCAGTCTTCTATGGTAATTAATTTGTCCTAAATGATAGGCTAAATGGGTGGAGAGGTGTACTAAAAAGAATCCTGTTGTCATTTCTTTTTCGAATACAATTTGGGGATAGATGGCTTCAAGATCTTTTTCGGTTAAACTATTGAAAGCATTGTTTACAGCCAAAATGGTATTATTGATTTTGGTTATTAACTCAGCTTTTGGGATATCTTTCGATGAAAATTCTAAAGGACGATCACGGACATAACCGGTCTTTCCTATTTCGGCCCCAATATAAGTGTTGATGTTTCCGATAAGATGAAGGCAAAGATTTCCTGCTGAATTTGAAATACTTTTATCAATTGCCCAAATTTGACTTTCGTTTTGATACAATTCGATTTCAACTTTTAATTTGTTGAGATCACGGTTGAAGAGAGATTTTAGGGTTTCAATTAGCATAATGTTTTTTTTTTTTTTTGCCACAGATTTTAAAGATTAATCTGAGTTTTTTTAATTAAAAATTACAGGGAAATTCAAATTTTAGTCAATGTTGCGTAATTGTTTATAATCAGTAGATAACCTTTTTAATCAGTGAAATCTGTGGCAAAAATTAAGCTTTATTAATTATCGGAATCCAGATTTCTTCTTCAGAATCCGGATCTTCTTTTTTGTATTGATCACCCATAACGGCAAAATGTGGTCTTTCGTCTACTGTATACCCTGAATTGGGTAACCATTCGACAAAAATAGAATGATAGGTTTTGTGTCCTTCGCTTTGTGGGCCTTTATGAATAAATACAGCATACAAGCCAGTCGGAATTATTAAAGTTTCCATTTCTGAAGGGACTTTATCAAAATTAGAAACTTCAACGGCGGCCCATTTTTGAAAGCTGTTGCTGGGGTCAAAATTATTAAAATGTCCATCAGGGAAAACTTCAAGCGAATATAAATTAGAGTCAATTGAATTCTTGATCTCTTTTCGTTTTGGCATGAAGGAACTCCACAATTGAAACGTTTTATTTTCGATAAACGACATGACAATGTGTTTACCAATTAATTTTTTTTCGGATAATATCTCAATTCTCGCTTCCATTGTACTAATTATTGAATGGTGTATTTTTTATAATCTGTTTCGCTAAGCGAAAAATAACCTAACGGATAATTGGCTTTATCTATTGTATTGATGATGTTCCCTTTTACTGTAGCGGGTGGGGATTGAAATGGTCCGCCAACATTACTCCCGGCAATACTCACTAAGATGCTCATATAATTGTAGTATTGTTTTGAAATTCCATAATGCGTGATTTCGACTTCATTTCCAATTTTTAAATCATCATCATCTGATTTACTGAAATATTCGTTGCCCTGAAAGAATTTATCTTCACCAACATAATAAGTTGAGGTAACTTTATTAGAGTATCCGTATTTGTATAAGTAGAAATTATCTGCATCGGGAGGATCGTTATAAAAGGCTCTGATTTCGATTTCATCGCCTGTAAAACCACCTTCGTTATTTTGTTCTATGCGAGTTATTGGTGCTACAGATTTCATTGTTTCAGTAGCTGTATAAGTAATTCCGTTGCTAATGACAGTCAAAATATAAGTCTCGTCAATCACAGGGTTGAAGTTGGTGCAAACGTATCGGCCTGTTTTAGGAATTTCAATAAAATTGAATTGGTCATTGTGGCTGTTTTTTACAAAAATAGTTGCTCCGGAAACGGTTGGAATCACATTTTCAAAATAACCGGTCGTCGTACTCAGTTTTATAGTCTGCTGTTTTCCTGATGTTCCTTTTTGCCAGTTTATTGCGGCTTCTATGACCAATTTTGGCGGAGCAGTGTCGAGATCAACATCAACAACTTCCTCACAGCCAGTGAAGAAAATCGATATAAAAAATAAGATTAATAAGGTTGCTTTTTTCATGGTATATCTTTTGTTTTCTTTTTACAGAAATTGGTTTTTTAAAATTTGAAGTTATAACTAACGGCAGGAACAATTCCAAAAATAGAAGTTTGTACCGCTTCATTTGCTCCTGTATCGACGTTCTGACGGAAGTTGATAGAAGCTGCATTATGGCGATTGTATAAATTATAAATACTAAAAACCCATTCTCCTTTCAGTTTCCTGTCTTTGTTTTTTCTGGGTGTTAAAGTTGCCGAAACATCGAGATGGTGGTATGCCGGCAGACGATTTTCGTTTCTTAATCCGTAACTCGGAACTGTAATTCCCAAATATTCGTATTGACCGTTTGGATACGTAACCGGCTGACCGGACTGCAAAGCAAAGTTAGCGCCAAAAGACCATTTCTCGTTTAAAGTATAAGCAGATGTAACGGCTAAATTATGTGTTTTATCATAAGCAGAACTGTACCATTGCCCATTGTTGATTCCTGTTTCTTCAGGAGTTCTTCCCGGCGTCTGTTGTTGTGATTTTGACAGCGTATAAGAGATCCATCCGTTTAGTTTGCCTTCGTTTTTCTTCAGCATAAATTCAACTCCGTAAGAACGCATTCTTCCGTTCAGGATTACTTGCTCGATAGCGTCATTGGCAATCAGATCAGCGCCATCAATATAATCCAGTCTGTTTTGAATTTTCTTGTAATACGTTTCGACTTCTACAGAATAAGCGCCGTTATTAATATTTCTAAAATAACCCAACGCAACCTGATCTGCAATCTGTGGTTTGATATAATTATCACTTGGCATCCAGACATCCAGCGGGGTAGGTGATGAGGTATTGGATATCAATTGTAGATACTGCGCCATTCTGTTGTAACTCGCTTTTATCGACTCGTCATCATTTAGTTGATATGAAGCGGAGAATCGTGGTTCTAAATTATTATAACTCTGAATTTCTTTGTTTTTACCAAAATACTTGGTTGAGGCTGGTGTTCCTTTTTCATAAATCTGCATATCAGTATTGAAAATAACAGGTTCGTTATTGTCATAATAATTGATTGTAGAAGCACCTAAACGATAAAATAAGCTGTAACGCAATCCGTAAGAAACGGTAATTCTTTTCGAAATTTGATTTTCGGCTTCTATATAAACAGAAGGTTCAAACGCATATTTTTTATCCAGCTGATCCGGATTAATTCCCGATGTTTCATTACTTGGTTTGATTGTTCCGGGATTAAATTCGTAATAAATACCGTTTAAACCATAATTCAATTTGAATTTATCTGAGATATAGTTCTTGAAATCGTATTTGATATTGTAATTTTTAATCCCCGAATCCCATTTGAAACCTACGAAGTCCAGATCAAGTCCATAATAATAGTCGCTGTAAATCAAAGATAAATTAGCAAACAGTTTATCAGAGTACAAATGATTCCAGCGCAGGTTTAAAGTAGAGTTTCCGTAGATATTCGTAAAACTTTTGTTCAGGCTAAACACGTCACGGCCAAAATAACCGGATAAATACAAACTGTTATTGTCGTTTAATTTATAACTTAATTTTGTGTTTAAATCATAAAAATAAGCGGAATTGTCTTTTTGATCTTCTGATAATTTTAAAAACAAATGCGCATACGAAGCTCTTCCGCCAATTAAAAAAGATCCTTTGTCTTTTACTATTGGGCCTTCTGCAAGAATCCGGCTTGAAATTAATCCGATTCCTCCATTCACATGAAATTCCTTGCTGTTTCCGTCTTTTTGATAAATATCCAAAACAGAAGAAGCCCTTCCGCCGTAACGAGAAGGGATTCCGCCTTTGTATAATTTTAAATCTTTGATGGCATCCGGATTAAAAACAGAGAAAAACCCAAAGACATGAGAAGAGTTAAAGATTGTGGCCTCATCTAATAAAATTAAATTCTGATCAGCTCCACCGCCACGAACATTAAATCCTGAAGCACCTTCGCCGGCATTGGTAACACCCGGAAGTAATAAAATCGATTTTAGAACATCGACTTCACCCATCACAACAGGCATTTTTTTAATAGTAGCAATAGAGAGTTTATTGGCACTCATTTCAGGCGATTTAATATTGATTTTGCCCCTGTTGTCTTTTATAACAACTTCCTGAAGCTCTTCGCCGCCTTCCTTAATTCCAAAATTTGTTTTGGTATTTTGATTTAAAATAACTATTTTTTGAATGGTTTGGTAGCCTACATAACTAATTTCGATCTCATGTTCGCCTTTAGGAACAGTAAGAGAATAAAAACCGTATTCGTTGGTTGTAGTTCCTATTTTTAAAGCAGGAATATAAACATTTACACCAATTAGGGTTTCGTTGTTTTTAAAGTCAGTGATTATTCCGCTTAAAGTATATTTTTCCTGAGAAAATGATGTTAGGGTCGTTAAAATGAAAAAGAAGATAAGGCCAATTTTTTTTGTAATCATTGTCTTGTATTTGAAGCACATAGTTAATAATTCTTACTAAATATTGTTGCGTAACATCTGTTAAACATTAGTTAAGAATATTCCTTTTTTGTTACAGGCTTTTGATCCTTTTATTTATTGCCTATAAAATCCTCAATTACCGCTTTTAGTATTTAATAGTATCTTAAAATGGGAATTCCAAAATACAAAAAAAAAAGACAACCGTTTAAAGTTGTCTTTTTTGATATTTATAATTCACAGCAAAGATGTACCGCAGTACTCTTTTAGAGTAATTATTTTATTTCAGCAATAATAGTATTGAATGTTGCACTAGGACGCATTGCTTTGCTCACTAACTCAGGAGTTGGCTGGTAGTAACCGCCAAGAGTTTGAGGTTTTCCCTGCGCACCAATTAATTCAGTATCGATTTTGGCTTCGTTAGCTTCAAACTGAGCAGCAATTGGAGTAAAGATCGCTTTTAATTCTGCATCTTTATTTTGAGCCGCTAAAGCTTGTGCCCAATAATAAGCAAGGTAGAAATGAGAACCACGGTTGTCAATCTGACCTACTTTACGAGCTGGAGATTTATCGTTTGCCAAGAATTTATCGTTTGCCTGGTCTAAAGTTTCAGATAAAACAATTGCTTTAGAATTGTCTAAAGTTTGTCCTAAATGCTCTAATGAAGCACCAAGAGCTAAAAACTCTCCTAATGAATCCCAACGTAAATATCCTTCTTCAGTAAATTGCTCAACGTGTTTAGGGGCAGAACCTCCGGCACCTGTTTCGAACAATCCACCACCATTCATTAACGGAACGATAGATAACATTTTAGCAGAAGTTCCTAATTCTAAAATAGGGAATAAATCTGTTAAGTAATCACGTAAAACGTTTCCTGTTACTGAGATCGTGTCTAAACCTTTGATGATTCTGTCTAAAGTAAATTCAGTGGCAGCAATTGGGTTTAAGATACGGATGTCTAAATTAACGGTATTGTAATCTTTTAAATATTTTTGAACTTTTGCAATCAATTCTCTGTCATGTGCTCTGTTTTCATCTAACCAGAAAACAGCTGGAGTATCAGATAAACGTGCTCTGTTTACGGCTAGTTTAACCCAGTCCTGAATAGGAGCGTCTTTTGCCTGACACATTCTGAAAATATCATTAGCTTCAACATCCTGCTCCATTAAAACAGTTCCTTTGGTATCTACTACACGAACAACACCGTCAGCTTTTACCTGGAAAGTTTTGTCATGAGAGCCGTATTCTTCTGCTTTTTGAGCCATCAAACCTACGTTAGGAACGCTTCCCATTGTTTTAGGATCAAAAGCACCGTGTTTTTTACAGAAATCGATAGTTGCAGTATAAATTCCTGAATAAGCGCGATCCGGAATCACGGCGATGGTATCTTGTTGTTTTCCTTCTTTGTTGTACATCTGTCCTGAAGTACGGATCATTGCCGGCATAGAAGCATCAACAATAACATCAGAAGGAACGTGTAAATTAGTGATTCCTTTATCAGAATTTACCATTGCCAAAGCTGGTCCGTTTTCGATAGCTTTAGTAATATCAGCTTCAACTTCAGCCTGCTCAGGTCTTCCTGCAATTTTTGCATAGATATCACCTAAACCATTTCTGGTGTCAATGTTTAATTCAGCAAATAAAGCAGCATATTTTTTGAAAAGATCAGCAAAATATACTTCAACGATAGCGCCAAAGATAATTGGATCTGAAACTTTCATCATAGTAGCTTTTAAATGCACAGAAAGTAAAACTCCTTCTTTTTTAGCGTCAGCAATTGCACCGGCAACAAACGTTTTTAGAGCTTTTAAATGCATTACAGAACTGTCGATGATTTCACCGGCTTTAAGAGGCGTACTTGCTTTAAGAACAGTTGTTGTACCGTCTTTAGCCACGAATTCGATCTTTACATCATTTGCTTCTGCTACAGTAAGTGATTTTTCACTTCCGTAGAAATCACCATCCGGCATAGAAGCTACTTTTGTTTTAGAATCAGCTGACCATGCACCCATTGAGTGTGGATTTGCTTTTGCAAAGTTTTTAACTGCTCTTGGAGCTCTACGGTCAGAGTTGCCTTCACGTAAAACAGGATTTACGGCAGAACCTAAAACTTTAGCGTATTTTGCTTTTATTTCTTTTTCAGCATCATTTTGAGGATCTTCCGGAAAATCAGGGATTTTGTAACCGTGAGATTGCAATTCAGCAATAGCAGCCTTTAATTGCGGTACAGATGCTGAAATGTTTGGTAATTTGATGATGTTTGCTTCTGGTTGTGTTGCTAATTGACCTAATTCAGCCAAAGCATCTCCCGTTTTTTGAGCATCTGTAAGAAGCTCAGGAAAATTGGATAAAATTCTACCAGCTAAAGAAATGTCTCTAGTTTCAATTGCAATACCAGCTGTGGCAGTAAATGCCTGAACAATAGGTAAAAAAGAATAAGTCGCTAACAATGGCGCCTCATCAGTCAAGGTGTAATAGATTTTTGAATTCTGTGTCATTTTTTTTTTTTTTTTTTATAATCGTATTGCCAAGATGTAGCAATGTAAAAGGTATAGTCGGCTCAGAATGAGCGGAGCAAATATAATAAAAACAGTCCGAAAACGGTATAGTTTTCCGGAGAAATGCCGAAATTATCAGATTGTTATTTCGGGATCGATTAATTGTCAAATCGATTGTTTTGGTATTAAAAAATTACGGTTTTGATGAATCATAAGTAAAAGTGGAAGATTTAGAAAAAGGAAAACGTGAAAGGTTGCAGAAAACCATTTTGGCTTTGGTAGTTTTTGTCTGAAAAGTTGTAATTTTGACTAAAATGTAATAGACATATAACAAATGTAAGATACATTGTTTAATATGTTTTTTACTTGTTGTTTATTATTACCCTTAATCATTATCTTTGAATTATGAGCACACTTACAAAACCAAATCATATAGGGCGAAAAATAAGCCGTATTCGTGAACTTCGTGATATGAAACAGGAAGCTTTGGCGCAAGCTTTAGGAACAAACCAACAAGCTATATCTGCTATTGAAAACAGTGAAACGATAGACGATCAAAAACTTGCCGAAGTTGCAAAAGCGCTTGGTGTAACTGTTGAGGCAATTAAAAGTTTTTCAGAAGAAAATATGATTAGCTATTTTAATAGTTTCCATGACAACAGTATCAATAATGGTCAAAATGCTGCATATCCAATATATAATTTTAACCCGCTTGATAAATTAATTGAAACTTTTCATGAAAAAGAAAAGCTTTACGAGCGTTTGCTACAAGCTGAAAAAGATAAAATCGAATATTTGGAAAAACTATTAAAAAAATAGAAAGCCAATTTTCCTTAAAATACAAACCAATGCTTTATGAGTGTCGGTTTTTTTATTTTGGGCGTGTTCGCCGAAAAAGGCGAACCAGGCTATCCGTTTTAAGTCCTCGCACTTCCTTCGTCAGGCTGTGGGCTTTCCAACTTCTATCCCTCACGCAAACCGTAAAACAAGAGCTTCAATCTTGTCATTTCGACCGAAGGGAGAAATCACACGCGGGATTCGACAAAGATTAACGATTTTGATTGCGTCCCGAAGCTCGACAGTAATTCGTAGAGTTTGTCATTTCGAGGAACGAGAAATCTCCGCAAGAAACTCGACAAAGATTGGTGATTTTAGGAACGGAGTTTCTCGCGAAGATTTCTCCTCCGTCGAAATGACAAGATTAAGCAGATAAAATCCGTTTTAATCTGTGTTTTCGCAAAGCGAATCCGCGCCATCCGTGTTCAATATTGTCGCCAATCTTTGTCGAATCCCGCGTGTGATTTCTCGTTCCTCGAAATGACAAACTAAACGAAAATATTGTTATGAAAACGATTGCCCTAGCCCCGATAGAAGTGGAAATCCTTTTGCTTTTTTCTTTAAAAAGCAAAAGATTGAAACGAATAGCGGGATTAGCTCCTGAAAATTTTAAAAATCAGGCACAAAAAAAAACTCGTTTCAAATGATATGAAACGAGTTTTTTATAACAAATAGATAAATGATTATCTTCTTTTATCTTTAATCTTAGCTTTTTTACCAGTAAGTTCTCTGAAGTAGAAAATTCTAGCTCTACGAACAGCTCCTTTTTTGTTGATTTCAACTTTCTGTAAAGCTGGTAAGTTTACCGGGAAGATACGCTCAACTCCAATAGCTCCAGACATTTTACGGATAGTAAAAGTTTCTGTGTTACCAGAACCTCTTCTTTGAATAACAACTCCTTTGAAAAACTGAGTTCTTGTTTTTTCACCCTCTTTAATTTCGTAGTAAACTGTGATAGTATCTCCAGCTCCGAAAACAGGGAAATCTTTTTTAGCAACTAATTCGGTTTGAACGAATTTCATTAAATCTGCCATGATATCTTGTAATTATGGTTTTTTATATAGAGCAACATTCACGGATCTCGCCAGAGGTTAGTCTAATTCGGGTGCAAATGTAGAAAATAATTATGAATTATAAATTGTAAATTATAAATTATTTTAACTTGTTGATAAGATGTGTTTTAGTTTGTTTTTTAAAATTACAGTTTTCAATCTCAGCCTATAGTTACGAAGGTCTTAAAACTGAGTCTGAAGACTGAAAAATGAGTTTTTAGTATAAAAATTAGAAGTAAAATCCTATGTTTGCTTAAGTGTGAAGGTAATTATAAGCTAAAATTATATGGAAAGAAATTATTTAAGGGATTATATTGAGTTTTCTAATGAATTTAAAAAATCTTATGGTTCTAACGAAAGCGTAGCAAAAATCTATGATTTGCTTTATGAATTGGAAAATTTATGTAAAACTAAAGAACAAAAACAGGTCCTTTCAAATGTATATATTCTTTTAGGTTATCACAGATCAGCTTATGAGATTTTTAAAGAAACTGTTGAAAGTAATAATACAAAAGAGGTTTCTAAATTATATGTATTGGAGCAAAAAGCAAAATCACATGAAAACAATTTTATAATTAAAGATGTTAGAAAGGTCAAAGAAAAGAAACAGCAGACGAAATTAGTATTATCTGATTTTGTTACTACTGAAAATGATCCAGATAAGTTTGAAATTCCACAAAAAGAAATTGTTATATTCAATAAAACTATAAAAGGAAAAATAAGAATTTTTCTTCCCGATTCTGATTTTAGAAAATATGCAGATACCATTTCTGAATATTTATCCTGGCTTGCAGATTGTAAAAAGGATTTAATTGAATTTTATAATCAAAACAATGAATTTACAGACAAACACGCAGATGATGACTGGTATAACACTTTAGATATTTACCGAGCGGTTATAACAATTAAGAAGTCTAAAGATATAGAAGCTTTTGTTGCCACCGGAGATACCTTTTCACAAGATCATATTCTTGATTTCGAAATAGCAAACAAAATGATTATTTCAATGAATTATGACGGATAATTTTTAGCCGCAGTTTTCTGATGAACTAAAACTGAAAACTGCGACTGAATACCTTTTTAATGTCCTTCCAGTAAATCAGGACGTCTGTTTTTCGTATGTTCATACGCCATGTCTTCACGCCATTTGTCAATTTTGGCAAAGTGACCACTCGTTAAAACCTCGGGAACTTTCCATCCTTTATAATCTGCAGGTCTTGTGTATATGGGGCCTGAAAGTAAATTATCCTGAAAACTATCTGTCAAGGCCGAAGTTTCATCACTTAAAACACCTGGAATTAATCGGATTAAAGCATCAGATAAAACCAGGGCTCCTAATTCTCCTCCGGACAAAACGTAATCACCAATCGAAATTTCTTTCGTAATAAAATGATCACGAACACGCTGATCTACACCTTTATAATGTCCGCATAGAATGATAATATTCTCATACATCGACATTGTATTGGCCATTTTTTGATTCAGCGTTTCTCCGTCAGGTGACATATAAATGATTTCGTCGTATTCACGTTCACTTTTCAAATGAGTAATACAAGCGTCGATAGGCTGAACCGTCATGACCATTCCGGCACCTCCTCCAAAAGGATAATCATCGACACTTTTCTGTTTGTTCGTAGTATAATCCCGTAAATTATGAAAATGTACTTCGACCAAACCTTTGTCTATGGCACGTTTCATAATCGAAGCCTCAAACGGACTTCTTAATAATTCAGGCAAAATCGTTATAATGTCAATTCGCATTTTTTTTCTTCAAAGAGTTCTAAGCGGCAAAGATACAAAGTTAATTTTTGGGAATTTTAAAGAACTGAAAAATGAGATTTTTTAGTAAGTAATTAAAATGAATACTATTTATTAAAAATGGATTGATTGTTTATCTAACAATTTGTTAAACAATTAGAAACATAGGTATTATATAAGGTGTACGTGTTTTAATGTAATTTTGTGAGGCCCCTTTTCATCTAATATTACACCGTAAAACATTTTACATAAAAATAAATATTATGATAAAAAAAATACTTTTGCTGCTTACAATTTTCATTTTACATTCCTGTTCTTCCTCTAAAAATGCAAGTGACAAATGGATTGGTCAATCTAAAAAAAATCTAATCAAAAGTTGGGGAACACCAATACGCACTTTAAATAATGCGGAACAAGGTGAGATACTTATTTATGGACAACAGGTTTATGCAAACGCCGGTAATGAAGAAGGATCCAGAATTGCCGGCCCAAATCATTGGATTTATACTTATGTATATGCCAATCAGGAAGGGAAAATCTATTCGTATAAAATAGATAAACAGCGCATTACACCTCAGGAAATTGCTGTAAAATAACTATTTACATTTATTTTTATCAGGAGAGATTACATTTTTTAGTGTAATCTCTAATCATTTTTATTATATTTAAATACTGTTATGGTCTGATTTATAATAATTTAAAATGAAGTCATGAAAAAAATAATACTATTTGGTATCGCTTTTTTAGTTATTTCCTGTAATAATCAAAACCAATCAAAAATTATGGAAATCACAAAAAATGAGAAATTAATCAAACAATATTTTGAGTATTTCAACAAGCATGATTGGAAAAAGATGTCGGAAATGTATACTGAAACGGCCGATTTTAAAGATCCTTCCCTGGGGCCAGGAATTATAACACAAACACGCAAGCAGATCGAAGATAAATATGCGGAATTAAATAATATCTTTCCGGATTTACACGATAAGGTGATCCAGGTTTATCCTTCAGGAGAAAAGCATATTATTGTCGAGTTTGTTTCGACTGGAACAGCACCTGATAATTCAAAATTTGAATTGCCTATCTGCACCATTTTCACAATCGAAAACGGATTAATTACCAAAGATTTTACTTATTTCGATAATTTTGAGGAAGGTGAGTAATGGATTGATGGATTTTTAATTTATGTAGTCCCTACGGGACAAATGGGTGTGGTTAAAATTTTTGTTACCGGTATTTTGTTCCTAACCGAACATTTTAAAATGATGTTTTTTTTGATTATAAAAGGATATTAAAAAAAAATAACTGTAGTTTTATTCTTTCATTTTTTTAATGTATTTGCTGTAAAAAATCTATCTTTATTCCTTTTAGGAATTAAATATTGGTAGAAAAAACAATTATAAATTAAAAAATGTTCCGTAGGGACTACACATTTATGGCAAATACATACACTCAAATACATATCCATTTTGTTTTTGCAGTAAAATTTAGACAAGCTATAATACATACTGAATGGAAAGTGGAGTTATATAAATATATAACTGGCATAATTAGAAATAACAACCACAAACTTTTAGCTATAAATGGTGTTTCAGATCATGTTCATATTTTAATTGGGATTAGACCCGCTCAATCCATTTCTGATTTAATGAAAAATATTAAACAAGATTCTTCAAAATGGATCAATAAAAATAAATTTTTAAAAACTGATTTTGAGTGGCAGGAAGGTTATGGAGCTTTTTCATATAGCAAATCACAATTAAATGCTGTAATTAATTATATAGAGAATCAGGAAGTACAGCATAAAAAGAAAACTTTTAGAGAAGAATATATTGACTTTCTTGAAAAATTTGAGGTAGATTTTGATGAAAAGTTTATTTTTAAGGAATTAATCTAAAATTGGTTTTTTAAAAATAGGCTAAAGCAAATGAAAAAAATAATCCTCTTCCTCCTGATAATATTCTGTTCCTGTAACAAAGAAAAAGTAAAAGAAACCCGAAAAGAGGCTTTAAATGATACTTCAAAAGAAATTCCTGAGGAAGCGTCCTATTTTAAACAAATCAAAAATAATGACGTTAAATTGGGTGAACCTGTTTATGGAGATTGGTTGTATACCCGTAAAGAGAAAGGACAAACTTTTGATCAGTATTTCAAGTCTAGACATATTGTTCCAACAAAAGAAGCGAATATTATTTATGTACTGCCTATCGGGAATTTTAATGCTTTGCAAAAGAAACAAATTGAGCTTCTCAATGAATATTTAGAAATCTACTTTCAATTAAAAACCAAAACTTTAGCGCCTATTTCTAATGATGTAGTGCCAAATTCTGCCAGAAGAATGATGGATGGTCATGAACAATTACTGGCCGGTTATCTTTTAACTGATGTATTAAAAGAGCAAAAGCCATCAAAGAGAATTGCATTAATGGGACTTTCAGAACTTGATTTATATCCTAAACCGGAATGGAATTATGTTTTTGGTTTGGCTTCTTATCACGATAAGATTGGTGTGAGTTCAATTTACAGATTACAGGACGGAGAATTAACATCTGAAAACTTTGATCTTTGTTTGTCACGATTACTTAAAATCAGTTCTCATGAAATCGGGCATATGTTTGGGCTGCATCATTGTATTACGGCGAACTGTGTAATGAATGGGACTAACAGCATGTCTGAAACAGATAAAAATGCTATCCGATTGTGTTCTGTTTGTCAGCGAAAATTAAATTCATGTATTTTATACGATAATAAAAAAAGGCTGGAAGATTTAGAAAAATATTTTAAAAGAAATAATTTAACCGAAGGATTTGAGTTAATGAAAAAAGACAGGGTCGTAATTCAGTAAAAATGCAGACAAAAACAATTAAAATCTTCGCCATAACGGGAAGTACAAGAAGAAATTCAAGTAATTACAAAATTTTAAAATACATTTCCGAGAATATAAAACCCAAATTTGAAATTGAGATTTTTGAAGATCTGGTTGATATTCCCCATTTTAATCCCGATTTAGATACTGAGAATCCGCCTAAAGAGGTAAAGGCATTCAGGAATAAAATTAATGAGGCAGACGGGATCCTGATTTGTACTCCTGAGTATGTTTTTAGTTTGCCCGGAAGTTTAAAAAATGCTTTAGAATGGTGCGTTTCGACTACTATTTTTTCAGATAAAAAGACAGGTTTGATAACGGCTTCTGCTTCCGGAGAAATGGGACATGAGCAATTGACATTGATAATGAAAACCCTTGAAGCTGAATTTCAGGATGAAACCAAACTGTTGATACAGGGAATTCGCGGAAAAATTGATGAAGAAGGAAAAATTATAAACGAGGAAACGAAAGTCGGGCTCCGGGATTTTATATATAATTTCGAAAAGCAGTTTTAGTATTTTAACATTCAGTTAAATACGTTAGTTTTACTTCAGGTTTTTTAAAATCAAAAAATGATCACAAGAAGAAAATTTATAATAAATACAAGTCTGGCTGCAGCAACAGTTTTGGCTTTGCCATCATTCGCTTTTACTATGGATAAAAAAGAAATAGGTTTGCAATTATACACCTTGCGTGATGAACTTCCAAAAGATGTAAAATCAATTTTAGAGAAAGTTGCAAAATCGGGATATAAAACAGTCGAAACATATGGTTTTTCTATAAAAGATCAGTTTTGGGGATTGAATCCAGTTGAGTTAAAAAAAATCTTAGATGCAAATAATTTAAAAGCTTTAAGCGGACATTATAATTTAGGAAGCTTTTTGTATGACGGCAACACAGAAGAATTGATTGCCGCAATAGAAGCAGCAAGGATTTTAAAAAGTGAATTTTTGACGATTCCCTGGGTTGATGAACCGTTTAGAAGAAATATTCAGGATTATAAAAAGATTGCATCCCGATTGAATGAAGCAGCGGCAATGTGTCAGAAAGCAGGTTTAAAACTAGCATATCACAATCATGATTTTGAATTTCAGCAACATGACGGAACTACAGGCTATGAAATTTTACTAAAAGAAACGGATAAAGATTTAGTTTATTTTGAATTGGATTTGTACTGGGTGGTTCGTTCAGGAAATGATCCGCTAAAATTATTTGCAGCAAATCCGGGGCGTTTTAAACTGTGGCATGTAAAAGATATGGATAAGGCAAATCCCGCTTTGAATACAGAAATAGGTTCAGGATCTATTGACTTTAAAACTATTTTTAAACAAGCCAAAGAATCCGGAATGAAACACTTTTTTGTAGAACAAGAGAATAATTATAATCCTGGAACTTTTGAAGCTATTAAAACAAGCAGTGATTTTATTTCTAAAAATCTGATTTAAAAATAAAACCATCTAAAAGTATTATTTTTGTACCAATTCAATTAAAAAATCAGATATGCAAACTTTCGGAACAAGCAAAGAATTTATAAAAGGAGATGAAATAGAGTGGGAAGTGGTTGGTGAAGGAATCAAACGCAAAATCCTGGCCTACGATGACAGAGTGATGTTGGTGAACGTTCATTTTGAAAAAGGCGGAATTGGTACTTTACACGAACATTATCACACACAAGTAACGTATGTATCCAGTGGTAAATTTGATGTGACTATAAATGGAGTAACTCAAACTTTAAAAGAAGGAGATAGTTTTTATATCCCGCCTCATGCAATTCATGGAGTTGTTTGTTTGGAAAGCGGACTTTTAACGGATGTTTTTAGTCCGATTCGTGAAGATTTTATGAAGTAATGACATTTGAAAAAACGGTATAATTGTTATATGGACGGCCTATTTGAGTCCTGAATTTATAAAATTTATACTTTTTTTAAAGTTTTCATACGAATTAGAATAGTATTTTTGCAAAATGAATTTATCCAAAACGAATGTCTTATTTATGGCAGCTTGCACTGGACTTATAGTTGCAAATCTGTATTACTGCCAACCCTTAATTGTTTTAATTGCCAACGAATTTAAAATTCCTGAAGCCAATGCAGGAACAATAACCTATCTCACACAAGCCGGTTATGCGATAGGGTTATTTTTTATGGTTCCGCTAGGGGATAAAATCGAGCGAAAAAAACAAATTTTAATGACCACTTTTGCCTCTGTAATTGCCTTAATTCTGGCGGCTACGGCAAAAAGTTTTTTTCTTTTGCAAATTGCGTCTTTGTTGATAGGAATTACGTCAATAGTACCACAGCTTATTTTGCCTTTGGCCGCTTCATTATGTGCGCCTGAACAACGAGGAAAAGTAGTGGGAACAATCATGAGCGGATTGCTTGTAGGTATTTTACTGTCAAGAACTTTAAGCGGTTTTATTGGTCAGTATTTAGGCTGGAGATCAATGTTTTATATCGCTGCAGGAATTTGTCTCCTTATCTTTTTTGTCATTCAGAATAAATTTCCGGTCAATAAACCTCAGTTTAAAGGAAGTTACGGTGAATTGATTAAATCCCTTTTCACGCTTATAAAAACAGAACCTGTTTTAAGAGAAGCCACCATCATAAATGTATTTAGTTTTGCGCAGTTTGGAGCTTTCTGGACTACCATGGTTTTATTGCTTTCAGGAGCACCTTTCCATTATAACAGTGCCACAATTGGTTTATTCGGGATTGTTGGAGCATCAGGAGCTTTAGCAGCACCTTTAGTAGGGAGATTGGGCGATAAAGGAGGTTCAAGGGTAGCGGTTGGATACGGCTGTTTATTGATTTTAATAAGCTTCCTCGTTTTTTATTTTTCAGTAGAAAGCGTTATCGGGATCGCTATCGGAATTGTGTTTATTGACATAGGAATTCAGGGTGTTCACATTTCGAACCAAACCCGCGTATATTCTTTGCTTCCTGAAGCCAGAAACAGATTAAACACAGTATTTATGTCGTTTAGCTTTTTAGGAACAGCAGCGGGATCAGCGTATGGATTGTTTCTGTGGAAATTAGGCGGATGGCATGCGGTAAGTATCGGATGTGTTGGCCTTTCAGTATTATCATTAATAGTATACGGGCTTACTTATAAATCAAAATCTAAAAAACAGAAAGCATAAATTGATATAAAATTAATTTGTAAATTTGCATTTAAATAAAAAATAACAACAATGGAAAACGGAATATACGCTAAATTCAATACAAGCAAAGGTTCGATTTTAGTAAAACTAACTCACGATTTAACACCGGGAACCGTAGGGAATTTTGTAGCTCTTGCAGAAGGAAATATGGAAAATAAAGTAAAACCTCAAGGACAAAAATTCTATGATGGATTAACATTCCACAGAGTAATTCCTGATTTTATGATTCAGGGTGGATGTCCAAAAGGAACAGGAACTGGTGATCCCGGATATAAATTTGATGATGAATTTCACCCAAGTTTAAAACACGATCGTCCGGGAGTTTTGGCAATGGCAAATTCAGGACCTGCTAGTAATGGTTCTCAATTTTACATCACTCACGTTCCAACTTCTTGGTTAGACGGAAAACACACTGTTTTTGGTCACGTTGTAGAAGGTCAGGATGTAGTTGATGCTGTTGCTCAGGGAGATAATCTTGATGCAGTAGAAATCATCAGAGTTGGAGAAGAAGCTGAAAAATTCAATGCTATCGAAGCTTTTGTTGGTTTAAAAGGTGCTCGTCTAAAAAGAGATGCAGCTTTAAAAGCGGAATCTGAAGCAAAAATGGAACAATTGGCTGCTGGTTTTGATAAAACAGATAGTGGTTTACGTTATAAAATGATTCAAAAAGGAGATGGTAAAAAAGCTGAATCTGGTAAAACAGTAGCAGTTCATTACGAAGGATCTTTGGAAAACGGAAAAGTTTTTGATTCTTCTTACCCACGTAAAAAACCAATCGAATTTAGATTAGGTCAAGGGCAGGTTATCGAAGGATGGGATGAAGGTATTGCTTTATTACAAGTGGGTGACAAAGCTCGTTTTGTAATCCCTTCTGACTTAGCTTACGGTGCTGCCGGAGCTGGAGGAGTAATTCCGCCAAACGCGACCTTAATTTTTGATGTTGAATTAATGGAAGTAAAATAATAAGATTAAATACTATTTAATTTTTATTTTAAATAATAATCCCGTATGTCATGGCATATGGGATTTTTTTATATTTACTTATAAAATAAAGTAAAACAATGAAATCAAAAATCTTAATTATAACTGCTGCAGTACTGCTTTTAGTTTCGTGCGGAACTCAAAAATCTGGTTCGACTGCTGCTACAACAGCTCCTGTTACTGAAACTGCTAAAGTTGTAGTGTTAACACCTGAATTAGAAGAAGGTAAAAACTTGTATGAGAACAGTTGTGCAAGATGTCATAAATTATATGATGCAAAGAAATTTACTCAGGAAGAGTGGAAACCAATTTTGACAAGGATGCAGAAAAAAGCGAAGTTAGATGATACTCAAATGGCTTCTATATCCAATTATATAATTTCTCAATTGTAGAGAGTTGTTATTGCAGCTATATAAAAACTATTCAGTAAAATTTATTGGATAGTTTTTTTTAATAGAACATAAAAAAACACCTTCACGAGTGAGGTGTTTAAAAAAATTAAGAGTTTTCTTCGGTTGTATTATCAACCGCAACTATTTTTAGCGTCTTTATTCCCGCCGGTAATTCCCAGTCTACTTCGTCATTTTCTTTAAAGCCAATAATAGCAACACTTAATGGTGCCAGAATCGATATTTTACTTTGTTTTAAATCAGCAAAAGAAGGTAAAACAATTTGAATTTTCATTTGTTTTTTTGCTTTTACATCTTCGATAGTAACATGAGAATTGATTCTTATAATCGAGTTGTCCAGTTCGCTTTCTTTGCTGATTACAGCGCGATCTAATTCCTGCGAAAGCTGATTCGCTTCTTTTGCGTTTGTTGAATTTTTACTTTTTAGAATCAATTCTCTTAAGAAATGATAATCTGTTTTACAGAAAGTGGGTGTTGGTTTCATAACTATGTTTTTATATTAATTTATTATTATTGTTATTATTTGTTTGATTGTTAATGGTTTGTTTTACTTCTTTGCAGGCTGATAAATGCATAATTAATATTCCAAATTGTATAAGTACAGTTGAAATTTGAAAATAATGTATGTATTGGAAATTTTTGATTGAAAAAACCAAAAAATTATCTGAGAGAGAATTTACTCTTTCAAATAAAATAAATGATTAAATCGTGGTATAAATCCTCCGCCTGAAAGAAAAGTAATTGAGATAGACGGAGGCCTAATTGATAAAGGCCTTACTATGTGAAATAAATACAGCGGTGCGTGGTCTTCTCGTTAGAGAAAACAACAACATAAAAACTGTAATTAGATTTATAGTGCTCACAATGAGAATGATTAATTTGATCTGCAAAGATAGGTAAACTTTTTGAAATAACGATAATTCTTTATTTCCATTTGATATTACAGCCAATACTTGGCTTTTGAGACTCTTTTAGGCTTCTGTTATAGATGATCGCATCAATAGCACTGCGAAGATCACTTCCGCTTAGGGAAATTCCGTTTCCGGGCCTTGAATCATCCAGTTGGCCATGATAAAATAAGCGATCCTGGTTGTCGAATAGATAAAAATCAGGAGTACAGGCAGCATCATAAGCCTTGGCAACTTCCTGGGTTTCGTCAAATAAATACGGGAAATCTATTTTATTTTCGAAAGCAAATTCAGTCATCAATTCAGGAGAATCCTGTGGGTATTTTTCGATATTGTTGCTTGAAATTGCTACGACCCCAATTCCCTGAACGCGATAATCATTGGCAATCATCACAATTTCATTAATGACATGAAGCACAAACGGACAATGGTTGCAAATAAAAATAACTAAGGTACCTTTTGATCCTTTCAAATCATCAAATGAATATTCATTATTAGAATTCGTATCTTTTAGTCTGAAGTTTGGAGCAATTGTTCCAAGGGGAATATTATTTGAAGGAGTTTGTGCCATTTTTATAGAAATAAGATCTTCAAAAATAGCTTTAAAATTCTGTAAAAGAAAGTTTACAGGATTAAAAAAAAATATCCAAAGGAGCTTTTACAAAATGTATAAAGCTTCTTTGGATTTATATGGTGGTTTTTATGAATTCAAAAAATTCAGTATATCCGCATTCAATTTGTCTTTATGCGTGTAGAACAATCCATGTGGTGCGCCTTCGTAAACAATATAGGTGTTTTCAGTAATGGCTTTGGCAGCTTTTGCTGATGTCAGGTCAATAGGAACGATTTTATCATCGTCGCCATGAATTATAAGTGTTGGTACTTTTATGTAATCCAATTCATCCCTGAAATCAGTAAATGAAAAAGATTCAGCACATTTTAATGTAGCACGAGGAGAAGCAAAGGAACATAACATTCTGTAGTATTCCATTAATGGTGTGCTCAAAGGTTTGTTGATAATATTGATACCAAAAAAGGTTTTACCAAAATTGTCTACAAATCCTATTCTGTCTTCCTTGATGGCATTGGCCGTTGCTTCGCTCTTTTCTTTTGGGTGTCCGTCAGGATTATCATTCGTTTGCAATAAAAAAGGAACTACTGAAGAAATTAAAGCTGCTTTTGTAACGCCTTTTCCGCCATGGCGGCTAAAATAACGTACTACTTCGCCACCTCCCATAGAAAAACCTATAAGCGTTGCGTTTTCTAGCTGAAGTTGCTCTATTATTTCTTTTAAATCATCAGTCAGGGTATCATAATCATATCCGTCATAAGGTTGTGATGATTTTCCAAATCCTCTGCGATCATACACGATTACTCTATAATTGTTCTGAACAAGAAAATCGATTTGATATTCCCACATTTCATTAGAAAGCGGCCAACCATGAATCAGAATTACAGGTTTTCCTTTTCCGTAATCCTTCACATACAGCTTTACATTTTTAGCAGTGTGTATGTATTTATCGGTATTTTGCTCTTGAATATCAAATTCAAAATCTCTTAGAGTTTGATCGGTATTGAGGATTGTATTTTCCATTTCTATGTCTTTTTTGTGTTAGATTAAAAAACTTGTTTTGTAAAATTAACAGTAGAACTCAAAAAAACGGTTATAGAATTAGTGGGAATAATTACAAAATTAATAGGTTTGTAGTTAAACAAATTGAAAATAATATGGATTTAACCTGGAATGAATTTGAAAGAACCGATATGCGTGTGGGAACCATTATAGAAGTAAATGATTTTCCCGAAGCCAGAAAACCGGCTTATCAGCTTACAATTGATTTTGGGGCTGAAATAGGTATTCGAAAATCATCGGCGCAAATAACGACACATTACAAAAAAGAAAATTTAGTAAACAGACAAGTTATCTCAGTCGTAAACTTTCCGAGAAAGCAAATAGGGAAATTCATGAGCGAATGTCTGGTTCTAGGTGCAATAGGCAAGGAGGGAGATGTTATTTTACTGGCTCCTGATTTTAAAATAGAAAACGGCCTTAGGATTGGGTAGATTAGTTTTTAGTCGCAGTCGCACTTTTCAGTCTGAATATAAAAATAGGGCTAATTCTTGGCGTAAATCATTGCGAACTTTGCGGTTGATTTCCTTACCAGCTTAAACTGAAAAGGACGACTGCGACTGAAAATTAAAAATTAAGAAATTTTCTCAATTAACTGCTGTAATATCAACTGCCCTTCTTCCCAGTATTTTAAGTCAGAATCAGAGTTGATATGACCTTGTTGGCCTATGTTTACAAAATTACTTCCCCATTCTTTGGCAAAATATTGTTTTCTTTCGAAAGAAGCATAAGGATCGTTTTCGCTTGCAACAACTATTGAGGGAAATGGCAATTTATAAATGGGCATTGGTGAAAAATTTCTAATGCTTTCCGGAGTGTGTTCCGGTGAATCTACATCTGCAGGAGCTACTAATAAAGCGCCTACGATGTTTTTGTTGGTATTTGTTGCAGCCCAATGCAAAACCAAAGAAACGGCCAAACTATGCGCCACTAAAATCGTTGGCTGATGTAGCTTTGCTACCTCTTCATTTAATCTTTTGAGCCATTCTTCGCGAACGGGTTCGTCCCAATTGTCCTGAACTAATCGAATTGAATTTTTGAACTTTTCATGCCAAAAGGTTTGCCAGTGTTTTTCGCCTGAATTTCCAAGTCCGGGTATTATTAATAATTGTGTTTCCATTGCCGTGGATTTATTTATAGGTTATTTTTTAAAATGGAAATTAAATATATAAAAAAAGTCCAAAATGCAGGACATATTGGACTTGTACTTTTTAAAAAGTTATTTTGGACTAAATATCGTCGAAATCAATATCAGTAAAACTAGATCTTTGTCCTTCAGGTTTATCAGAACCGTATTCTTTTTTAAAATCTTTTTGGTGTCTTTCAGAAATTACTTCTTCGCCTTTGTGGTTCAAGACATACGAAGTCATTTCTTCTAGTATTTCGGCAAAAGCACTAAAATCTTCTTTGTACAAGTAAATTTTGTGTTTTTTAAAATGAAAAGAACCATCTTCTTCAGTAAATTTTTTACTTTCGGTAATAGTGATATAATAATCATCAGCTTTAGTAGCTCTCACATCAAAGAAATAAGTTCTTCTTCCTGCTCGTAATACTTTAGAAAAAATCTCTTCTTTTTCTAACATGTCATTTTCTCTCATAATACGTTCTATCATTTTTGGAATTAATAGTACTCAAAAATCATAAAAAATTATCTATTACGCAACATTTAAAGTAATTCTTTTTCCGAAAGTTGTTTTAAATATAAAGATGCATAATAACCCTCCTGATTTATTAATTGATTATGAGAGCCTTGTTGGATGATTCTGCCATCTTCTAAAATGATTATTTTGTCGGCATTTTTTGCTGATGAAACACGGTGACTGACTATTATGGTTGTTTTATCTTTACAAATCTCGAATAAATTATTCAAAATTGTTTCTTCTGTTTCTGTATCGACTGCTGACAGGCAATCATCAAAAAGCAGGATCGCAGGTTTTTTAATAATGGCACGGGCAATCGATACACGCTGCTTCTGTCCTCCTGAAAGCGTGATGCCTCGTTCTCCTAAAATCGTGTCATACTGCTTGTTGAAAGCGGTAATATTGTCATGAACAACAGCATTTTTAGCCGCTTCGATTACTTCTTCGTCTGTAGCGTTCTGATTACCAAATTTGATGTTGTTTTTGATAGTGTCCGAGAATAAAAAAGCATCCTGAGGAACGATTCCAATATTGTTACGAAGATCATTTAAGTTCAAAGTACTTATTTCGTTCCCGTCAATTGTGATTCTTCCTGAGGTAACATCATACAAACGGGAGATCAAAGATAAAATAGTAGATTTTCCTGAGCCGGTTTTTCCTAAGATAGCCAGTGTTTCTCCTTTTTTTACTGTAAAAGTCACATTTTTCAACGCTTCAATATTAGTATCCTGATACGTATAGCTTACATTTTCGAAAGCAATAGAGCCCTGAATGTCTGATGAGTTTTCGTTGTTGTTTTTGATTTCCGGTTCTATTTTAAGGAATTCATTCAAACGTTTTTGAGAAGCTTCTGCTTCCTGGACCATCGATGAAACCCATCCTAATGAAGCAACAGGCCAGGTTAACATGTTTACGTATAAAATAAATTCGGCTATGGTACCAATGTTTGCAATTGTACCATTGATGTACATAACACCTCCAAAATAAATCACTACCAAATTACTGATTCCGATTAAGGCAATCATTAAAGGACCAAACAAGGATTGCACTTTGGCTAAATCTAAGCTCTTCTTTTTGCTCTCATCGGCAAGCGCTACCATATTATTCTGGTGCTGGTTTTCTAAGGAGTTTGCCTTAATGACCCTGATTCCTGAAAAAATCTCCTGAGAGAAACTCGATACTTTCGATAAATACTGCTGAAAAGTCGTGCTTCGTTTATTGATTTCAGAACTTAATTTAAAAATACAATACGAAAGAATAGGCAAAGGCAGGATAGTATATAATGTCAATAAAGGCGAAACATTGTACATATATATAATGACAATGGCAAAACGTATAAAGGTATTGATGGTGTACATCACGGCCGGACCAACATACATACGTACTTTTGACACGTCTTCGCTAATACGGTTCATTAAATCTCCGGTACGATTTTGCTTATAAAAATTCTGCGAAAGGTTCTCGTATTGTCTGAATACTTCATTTTTTAAATCAAACTCAATATGACGCGACATTACGATTAAAGTCTGTCGCATTAAGAAAGTCAGGAATCCTGCAACGATCGTAGTGGCTATGATTAGCAATACGTTATGGATTAATCCGTCTCTGTAGGTGTCGATAACTGCTTGCGATGTTTGTTCCGATTGTGGGAGCTTATCAAACTTTTCGATAGCATTTAAGGACTTGCTAATTAGCTTAGGAGTGAATAAAGAGAATATTTGTGCGATTATAGTGATTAAAATTCCTAAAGAGAAACTATATTTATATTTGATGAAATATTTGTTTAAATAGCTTAATTCTTTCATTTTTTTAAGAGATTCTATGACGAAATGTTTTGATTTTGTAAATTATTGTGAATTAAAATTAACGGAAAGTATAATTTTATCAAAACAAAACGATTGTTATATTGTTATTTTAAAGATAAAAAATTAGCACATGTATATTTTTTATATAAATTTGAGAAGTCTTTTTGACAAATTCATAATTTTAACTAATAAATACTAGCGCTATGGATGCAACTTTCGCAACTGGAAAGGAACTTCAAAAAATGGATCCTGTTTTTGGTCAACTATCATTTGATGATCACGAACAAATTGTTTTTTGCAATGACAAAGATACAGGTTTAAAAGCAATTATTGGTATTCATAATTCAGTTATGGGACCAGCTTTAGGAGGAACCAGAATGTGGAACTATAATACCGAATGGGAAGCATTAAACGATGTTTTGCGCCTTTCAAGAGGTATGACATATAAATCAGCCATCACAGGATTAAACATCGGTGGAGGTAAAGCAGTAATTATTGGTGATGCTAAAACACAAAAGACGCCAGAATTAATGCGCAAGTTTGGAGAGTTTGTACACTCTTTGGGCGGAAGATATATTACAGCTGAAGATGTTGGAATGGAAACGAAAGACATGGACACTGTTAGAGATGTAACACCTTATGTTACAGGTATCTCTGAAGGAAGAGGTGGTTCAGGAAATCCTTCTCCAATAACAGCTTACGGTGTTTATTTAGGAATGAAAGCTGCTGCGAAAAGCCAGTTTGGAACTGATGTTTTAGAAGGGAAAAAAGTTTTGGTTCAGGGAATTGGTCACGTTGGTGAAGCTTTAGTAGAATATTTGACTAAAGAAGGAGCGATCGTTACGATTACAGATATCAACGAAGAAAAATTATTTCAGGTAGCTCAAAAATACAACGCAACAGTTTATACTGGCACAGATTTGTATACTGCAGATGTTGATATTTATGCGCCATGTGCAATGGGAGCAATCATTAATGATGATACAGTAAACAAAATAAAAGCTAAAGTGATTGCAGGTGCTGCAAACAACCAATTGGCAGATGAGAATGTTCACGGTCAGAGATTGCAGGAAAGAGGCATTTTATACGCTCCGGATTTCTTAATCAATGCGGGTGGAATTATCAATGTTTATGCTGAATTAGAGCATTATGGTAAAGCAGAAATCATGACAAAAACAGAAAATATCTATAATACTACTTTAGAAATTATCGATTATGCTGTTAAAAACGGAATGACTACTCATAAAGCGGCTCTTACAATTGCTCAAAATCGTATCGATTTGAGAAAAATTGAAAACGCTGCTGCTAAGAAATAATTTTTAGTTTACAGTCTTAATTTACAGTCTCAGACTCTGTTTTCAGTTTTGAAAATAGAGTCTGAGACTTTTTTTATGCATTGCGACTGAAAACCACGACTGAATACTGCGACTTTTTAAGCGGTTTCTACAGTACTAGATACCGTGGCTGAATACTATGACTAAAAAGAGGCGAATAAATTTTAATATAAGGATTGAAATCCTTAATTTTGCAGACTAATTTTTAAATGTTCTTACAAGGTGGTAAACAGAAGACACATACGCGTTAAAGTAATGCAATCCATTTATGCAATGCATCAAAGCGGTTCTGATAATATGGAAAAAGAAGAGAAGTTTCTTTTTTACAGTATTGACAATATTCAGGATTTATATCTTATAATGCTTTCTTCATTGATTGAGATTTGCAAAAAAGAATCTATCTTTTTACATCTTTCAAGCAAAAAACATCTTGCAACTGCTGCAGAACGTAATCCGAATGAAAAATTCATCAACAACAAAATTTTTCAACTTCTTGCTGAAAGCAATTCACTTAGCATCGCTTTAGAAAATCGTAAAATCAACAACTGGTCATTAAATGATGATTATATTATTTTACTTTTAAATGATATTAAAGCAAGTGACCTGTATGCAAAATACATGAGTACTTCAGTTAATACTTTTGAAGAAGACAGACAATTTGTAATCGATTTATTTGCTGATGTAATTGTTCCGAATGAGAAATTATATGAGTATTTAGAAGACGATAAATTAACATGGGTTGATGATATTCCAGTTGTTAATACGCATATTGTTAAGCAATTAAAAGCGATTAAAACACAGGATCCTGACGATTTCAGAGTACCAAAATTGTATAAAGATGTTGAAGATAAAGATTTCGCTAAAGATTTGTTTAGAAGAACAGTTTTAAACGAAACTATTTTTGCAAAAGAATACGATGATAAAACACCAAATTGGGACAGTGACAGGATTGCTGAAATTGATACGATTATTTTGAAAATGGCGATCTGCGAGTTTTTAAAATTCCCTTCAATTCCGGTAAAAGTAACTCTTAACGAATATTTAGAAATTGCAAAAGAGTATTCTACGCCAAAAAGCAGTATTTTTATCAACGGAATTTTAGATAATCTTGTTAAAGAGCTTACGGCTAATAAAAAGATGGTTAAAGTTGGACGTGGTTTAATGTAAGACTCAGTCAAGGATTTCAAACTATTAATAATATAATAAATCAAAAACAGAATTTAAATTATGGGACAATTAACTCAATTTGCGCCATTTCTATTAATGTTCGTGGTAATCTATTTCTTCATGATCAGACCACAACAAAAAAGAGCAAAAAACGAAAAAGAATTTGAAAATAGCCTAAAAATAGGTGATAGAATAATTACTAAAAGTGGTTTTCACGGTAAAGTTGTTGAATTAGCTGAAACAAGTGCAGTTATCGAAACAATGTCAGGAAAACTAAAAATTGAGCGTTCTGCTATTTCTATGGAAATGAGTGCTGCTTTGAATAAAAAAGCATAATTTTTTTTTAGAATATCAATATTTAAAATCCCAAATTCCAAAACTGGAATTTGGGATTTTTTTGTTTAAAACTGTCCTTACAAGCAACAAATCGATCTTACTTAGATTTATATAAAAGCATAAAATAAAGTATCCCGGAAGTATGTCATCCCTCGTTCCTTCAATAACAATAAAACGAATAAAAAAACCTTTGTCAAAGTTTTAAAACTTTGACAAAGGTTTATAGGTATAATTGGAATTTAGAATTTTTCTCCTTCACCAATCTTCAAAATTGGAATTTATTTCTTTCTTTTAGGTTTTTCAGCTACATCAAAAATACCCGGAATTGCAGTTAATTCGGCAATTTTTACAATAACATCAGTTGCTTTTTGAATGCTTTCTGCAGGAACATATTCGTATTTTCCATGAAAGTTATGTCCGCCTGCAAAGATGTTAGGGCAAGGTAATCCCATGAATGACAATTGAGATCCGTCAGTTCCGCCGCGAATTGGTTTAATGATAGGTTTGATGTTTAGTTCTCTCATCGCTTTTTCAGCAATATCAACGATGTGTTTTACCGGTAATACTTTTTCTTTCATATTATAATACTGATCTTTTACTTCAGCGGTTACAATATCTTCACCAAATTGTTTGGCGAATTTTTTATTTATTTTTTTGGCAATTTTACCTATTAGATCTTTTCTTTTTTCAAATTTAAGTTTATTGTGATCGCGAATAATCAATTCTAACACCGTTTCTTCGATACTTCCGGTTAGGTGATGTACGTGAAAGAAACCTTCGTAACCTTTAGTTTCCTGAGGCGTTTCTCCTTTTGGGAGTTCGTTGATGAAATCATTCGCAATCAACATCGAATTGATCATTTTTCCTTTGGCATAACCAGGATGAACACTTTTTCCTTTGAAAGTGATTTTGGCTCCCGCAGCATTAAAATTCTCATATTCTAATTCGCCAATCTGACTTCCGTCCATAGTGTAGGCCCATTGTGCCCCAAATTTTTCCACATCAAAATGATGTGCGCCACGGCCAATTTCTTCATCAGGAGTAAAACCAATCCTGATTTTTCCGTGTTTGATTTCAGGATGCTGGATTAGGTATTCCATTGCTGAAACAATCTCCGTAATTCCGGCTTTATCATCTGCGCCTAACAAAGTAGTTCCGTCAGTTGTGATAATGGTTTGTCCTTTATATTGTAATAGATCTTTAAAGTAATTTGGAGATAAAATAATGTTTTTTTCTGCATTCAATACAATGTCTTTTCCGTCGTAATTCTCGATAATTTGAGGTTTTACGTTTGCTCCGCTAAAATCCGGTGACGTATCAAAATGCGAAACAAATCCAATTACAGGAACTTCATGAGCTACATTACTTGGTAAAGTTGCCATGATATAGGCTTTGTCGTCAATGGTTACATCCTTGAGACCAATTGTTTTTAGTTCTTCGACTAATTTATTGGCAAGATTCCATTGTTTTTCTGTACTTGGAGTGGTTTGTGAGCTTGGATCTGATTCGGTATCAATAGTTACGTAACTGATAAAACGATCTATAATATGTTGCATTTTTTTAATTTTTAGCAAATATAAGCAAATAATCAGGCGTTGTGAAGCTCTAAATTATGAAAAATGAAAATTCTGGTTGAAAAAAGTTTGCCACGAATTCCACGAATTTTCTCTGGTAACCATTATTCTGCATGTTAAAATATAAATCCGGTTTAACGAATTACAATTCGCGAAACCGGATTCATATTTAAATTAATTCATGAAAAATCGTAAAATTTGTCGCGAAAGAAAATTATTGTACACATCTAAAACCAATATGGTTCGCAGGTGATTTATAATCTCCTTTACCTCTTGTGCCAACCATGTAGCGCGTGCAATATTGATCTGTACATAAAAAGGATCCTCCGCGCTGTACTTTTTTAGGTAAGTTGGGTTCTCCGGGATCGTATGATGATTCAGGGCCTTGAGGATTTCTTGTAACTTTATCTTTTTGGCTGACTACAGTATAATAATCTGCGGTATACCAATCGTTAGTCCATTCCCAAACATTTCCTCCAATGTCATAAAGTCCATAAGAGTTTGGTTCAAATTGGGCTGTTGGAGCGATACCAATGTAACCATCTTCGCCAGTATCTCCTTTTTCTATAGGAAACTGTCCCTGATAGATATTTGCCTGAAATTTTTCTTTAGGTTTTAATGTGTTTCCCCAGGCGTATAATTGTCCGGATTTTCCTCCACGTGCTGCAAATTCCCATTCTGCTTCAGTAGGTAATCTTTTACCGGCCCATTTGGCATAAGCAGCTGCATCATCATAAGAAACTTGTACAACTGGGTATTTTTCTCTTCCTTTTATAGAACTCATTGGTCCTTCCGGGTGTCTCCAGTCTGCTCCTCCAACATAACTCCACCATTGCATGTAGTTTCCCAGATTTACTTTGGCGGGAGTAGGGGTGAATACTGCTGATCCTGCAATTAGATTTTCTAATGGTGCATCAGGATATTCTTCATGAGTTGGTTTTATTTCGGCTAATGTTACATAACCGGTAGCTTTAACAAAAGCTTCAAATTGCTCGTTTGTTACTTCGGTTTTGTCCATATAAAAACCGTCAACATATACCTGATGTATTGGTGCAGCATCTTTTGTGACGCCTTTTATACTGCACAAACTTTCGTCTTCGACATTGCTTCCCATAGAAAATTCTCCACCGGGAATCCATACCATTCCTTTAGGTGTTTTATTGGCAGGAGGCTTGTTTTTATTTTCGATTGTCGGTTTAAATAAAGAGGTATCAGAAGCATTTGGAGTTTCGGCACAATCCATTGCAGCTAACTTTTGTTCGGGAACAATCAGCTTGTTGTAGCCATAAGCAATTGAAATAATAGAAACTGTAAGTATTGCAATAATCCAGTAGGTTTTCTTTTTCATTGTAATTATTTAATTTTTATAATTGTACGCAAATTATTACAAAAATAGTAAAATAATTTTGCTGATAATAATTTATAAAGTTAAAAAAAATAACCCTATTAAATTCTATTTATTTTATGTAGTTAGTAAAGTTTTATTTGTCTTTCTCAACAAGTACAACTTCGTATTTGTCTTTTCCGTCAACTTGAACAGGCTGATAATAGGTTTCTCCAAATTTCACATATTTTACATCGCCAATAGTAACCTCTTCGCCACCTTCCGGAAGATTATCTACTACAGTTCCTGCAGTTGGAGGAACTACTTTGTAGGAGCTTCCGTCTTTTTCGTAATAAGTACCTCCGTAATAATAATTATTGACAGTTCCTGTATTGACCGTTTCGGCTCCACTCGGAATATTGTTTATTGTTGCGCCAACAGGTGCCGGTACGGCCGTGTAGCCTCCGCTGGACGGTTTATACCAGACGCCCTGGTCATAATGGTACTGGGTATTTTCGACACTAACTACAATTGCCGTAACTGCTAAAGTCGCAACGAAAAATCCCCATGGATGCCAAACAGGTCCCCAATAATAAGGATGGTAAGGACGTGGATAGTATGGGTGGTAACAATTGTATCTGTAGCCATTGTATCTGTAGGGAGGGCGAACGTACGGTCTTGGATTTGGTCGTACATATGTATTGCGATTGTTGCGAACGTGTACGCTATTGTTGACATTAATATTGACATTGTTTCTGTTTCTATTCACGGTATTACCGCTAATATTGGTGTTTCTGTTTACTGTTCTGTTTTGGTTATTAGTGGCATTATTGCCTCCAATTCTCGAGTTCGTACCTGCAGAAGGTCTCGTGATCTTATTGTTTGGTTTTTTAATTCCCGATCCGTTAGACCCTGGTCTTGTTTGAGTTGCCGGTCTCTCACGAACTGCTCTGCGTTCTCCTGCATGGCGCTGTGCTGCACTGTCAATTGAAATCAAAAAAAGAGATCCCATTAAACAAATAAGTGCAGTGTTACTAAGGTTGTTTTTTATTGTTCTCATTTTCAGTGTTTTATGGTGATTAAAGTTATAAAAAAAACAAGAATAATTGTAGGGAAATAAAAAACATTTTAGTGTATAGTTGTGTGAAGTATTATAATTAAATTTGCAATCGAAAAAACACACACAACACTCTTATGTATAAATTGATAATTCGCCCGATACTTTTTTGGTTTGATCCGGAAGAAGTGCACTATTTTACTTTTTCATTTGTTAAATTCATTTCAAAAATCCCAGGAGTTTCATCGATTATACGATCAATTTATGAAGTTAAGGACGTTCGTTTAGAGCGTGAAGTTTTTGGAATTAAATTCAAAAATCCGGTAGGTCTTGCGGCAGGATTTGATAAAGATGCTAAGTTATACAAGGAACTTTCTGATTTTGGTTTCGGTTTTATAGAAATAGGAACCGTAACACCGGTTGGTCAGGAAGGAAATCCTAAAAAACGTTTGTTTAGATTAAAAGCGGATCAGGCGATTATTAACCGAATGGGATTTAATAACGGAGGAGTTCTGGAAGCCGTAGAGCGTTTAAAGAAGAATTCAGGAGTTTTAATTGGCGGTAACATCGGTAAGAATAAAGTAACACCAAATGAAAATGCTGTAGACGATTATATCATTTGTTTTGATGCTTTGTTTGATCATGTCGATTATTTTGTAGTGAATGTGAGTTCGCCAAACACACCAAATTTAAGAGCTTTACAAGACAAAGAACCTTTGACTGCTTTGTTGCAGACATTGCAGAATAGAAATGTCGAAAAGCAAAAAACAAGTACACAGAAAATAAAGCCAATTCTTCTAAAAATTGCTCCGGATCTTACAGACGAACAATTATTAGATATTATTGATATTGTGAAAACGACTCAAATTGCAGGCGTAATTGCAACCAATACCACAATTTCGAGAGAAGGATTGCAATCTGAAAACCAATCTGAAATGGGCGGTTTATCAGGGAAACCATTGACAAAACGTTCGACAGAGGTGATCCGTTTTCTTTCTGAAAAAAGCAATAAAGCATTTCCAATTATCGGAGTAGGAGGAATACATTCTGCAGATGATGCGATCGAAAAACTTAATGCAGGAGCAAGCTTAGTACAATTGTATACCGGATTTATTTACGAAGGCCCGGCTTTGATAAAAGCAATTAATAAAAAGATTTTAAAGCAATTGTAAAAGAACCGTCTGAACAATTAATCCCGTAATAATAGCAGTTCCAAAACTCATCAAAGTACCAATCATAACGTACTCGGTGAGTTTTCTGTCTTTAGCCTCTTTCAGATCTCCAAATCTGAAAATAGATTTAGCAGCCAATAAAAATCCAATTGCTTCAAAATGCCCCGTCAATATAAAGCAAAATACAAATAGCCGCTCTAATATACCAATGTAATTTCCTGCAGTGGCGAGGGAATTATCATCGTGACTATTTTGACTTTCTGGTGTCCAGATAGAAATGATGGTTTTGATAAAAATAGAAGTCGGTTTGGTAATCAGTAAAATTCCCGTTATTAAAACCCAAAGCTGATTGTTCAGCCAGAGAAAGTTTATGGTCTCGCCTTGATAGAGTAGTACAATCCCAATTAAAATCAGGATATGAGCAATTTGGTCCATAACAAACCAGGTGCGTTTTGTATTTGGTTTTTGAAAATTGAGTTTGATTAAATCAATGATGCCATGTGTTACGGCAATTAAAACAGCGTAAGGTATAAACGAAATTTTCCCCACCAAAATTGCTGCCAGAACTGCATGCAGCAGAATATGAAAATATAAATAAATACTTTTATGTTTTTTGACTTCTTTATCCTTGACCCAGGAGTTGGGCTGCCATATAAAATCGCCTAATAAATGTGCTAAAAGTAGTTTTATAAATAAAATCATGGCGTTGTAAGTTGTTTTATTTGTGTTCTGAAATAACGATCTAAATTCATGACCAAATCAAAGTGAGCCCGTTTTTGTCTTCGGCTTACGGCGGCTTGATTAATTCCTAGTTTTAGTCCTAATTCCTCTTGCGATAAATTCGGGTTTTCTATTGCAACGCCAACGAATTGCGCAGGTTGTGCGAGCCAGTTGTCCATAAAAGTCAGTGCCAATTGTAGCATCAAATTCATTTTTTCATCGATAATAGCATCGCCGGTTCGTATCGCTAAAGTCACTTTTTGTTTTTTTAAAGTTTCAAAAAGTTCTCCCGAATGTATAAAAGCAGTACCATAACTTTCGGATATTTTTTTTGCATTATGCGTTTTGTCACCAAAACCAATACTCATTCTGGCGTCTAATTTTATAGCTTTTAAATGTGCTTTTATTAAAATAGCAGACAATAGCGCTTCTTCGGGATTGTTAATCTCGATTTGAAATTCGTCACCTCTGTAAACTTCCCATTGGCTTGGTGTTTCTCCAAACGGGGATAAGATTTTTTTTAAACCTTCTACCCAATCTTTCGATTTTTGCTTTCTGGAATCGATAATATCTCCTGTAATTACGCTTGTCATAATTCAAATATAATTAAAAATAAATTAACTTATATATTACAAATATAGGTAATATTGTTTTCTATTACGTTTTTATGTAATGTTGTATATTATTACATATTTAGGTAATAATTAATGTTATTACGCTATTAGAGAATAGGATAAAAATAAACAATTTATATGATTATTATCACTAGTATTCATGTAGTTAGGTCTTATAACAACTTATATAACTTATAACGTATAAAAATAACACCAACAGTTTTTTTTTATTTCTTTAAAAAAGACATTAACTTAGCCTTCACTAAAGAATAAGCTTTGAATAAAGAAATCAAGATTATCGAATGTCCCCGTGATGCTATGCAAGGTATCAAAACTTTTATTCCTACTGAAAACAAGGTTTCTTATATACAGGCTTTGCTTCGCGTAGGTTTTGATACGATTGATTTCGGGAGTTTTGTTTCTCCAAAAGCAATTCCGCAAATGCAGGATACAGCTGAGGTTCTGGCACGACTTGATTTATCTCAAACTAGAAGCAAATTGCTGGCTATAATTGCCAATACACAAGGTGCCGCATCAGCGTCAGAACATGAGCCTATTCAGTATCTGGGTTTTCCTTTTTCGATATCTGAGAATTTTCAGATGCGAAACACACATAAAACAATAGCGGAATCTTTAATAACGCTCGAAGAAATTCTTGAAATCGCCGATAAGAAAAATAAAGAAGTTGTAACGTATCTTTCGATGGGTTTCGGAAATCCGTACGGTGACCCTTGGAATGTTGAAATCGTTGGTGAATGGACAGAAAAATTAGCCGGAATGGGCGTAAAAATATTATCGCTCTCTGATACCGTAGGCAGCTCAACTCCGGAAGTGATTACGTATCTTTTTTCAAATTTAATTCCAAAATATCCCCAAATAGAATTTGGAGCACATTTGCATACAACGCCAAATAGCTGGTTCGAAAAAATAGACGCTGCCCATAAAGCAGGATGTACACGTTTCGACGGAGCAATTCAGGGTTTTGGCGGATGTCCAATGGCAACGGATAAACTGACCGGAAATATGCCTACAGAAAAACTGATTTCTTATTTTACTGCCAATAAAAAAGCAACAGGCTTAAACTCCTTAAGTTTTGAAAGTGCCTATAATGAAGCTTCAAAATTGTTTGGTAAATATCATTAATAAATCAATAAAAAGGGTTAATCTATTTGTTAGGAGAGATTTTTGAACTTGGGCTGAAATTTGAAGAAGTATTAGATTTAGGCATAATTTCAAAAAGTAATCTCAAAGATTAACGTGATGAAAAATAATAACAAAAAGATAAATACCAATTACGCAATATATAACAAATAAAAGACGTTTTTTGTGTATCCAAATACCACTTCTATGAAGTCAAATCTTATCAATAGGATTTCTATACTACTATTTTTATCCGTTTTGTGTCTTTCCTGTTCAAGCGATCTTGATTTTAATCAGACTAAAGATCTAAAATTAGAGCCTGTTTTTGTGGCTAATCTGGCTTATTTTAATGTTCCTGCAACTGAACTCGCTAATACTGGCGGAGGTCTGGTCGTAGGTGATGTACAGGAATTTGATGCTTTTAAAGAAAAGTTCTTTAGGGACAACCTGGTAAAAGCAGAGCTTAATTTCGAATTAGAAAATACTATAATCCGATCTTTTACTGTCGATGTAGTACTTTTAGATGCCAATAATAAAGTACTAGAAACCGACTCCTATCCAATTCCGGCCTATTCCGGCGGTTCAAATATTGTGAAATTTCCAACTGAAGTATTCGAGAACCAAAGACTAGAGCTGTTGAAAAAAACAGTAAAAATAGCTTTTTATGTCAGAATGGCGGCGGGACCACCGTTAGATCAAAATAGTACAGGAAGTTTGAAATTACGCTCAGGTGCAACTGTTTATATGGTAATAGAATGAGAAAAGTATACCTGATTTTAGTCCTGGCTTTTCAAATTTCGTCTTTTGCCCAAAACAAAGAAGTATTATACAATTTTACATCCATTCCGCAATCTTCACTCGTAAATCCCGGAGCAGATGTTTCGTATAAATTCTATTTCGGAATTCCTGTTTTGTCCGGAGTTTCGGCAAATATAGGGTCTAGCAGTTTTTCTGCTTATGATTTATTCGCCAATAATGGAGTCAATTTTAATGATAAAGTCCGAAACATTATCAATAACTCTTCCGGTCAAGACAAAACTCAGGTCAACCAACAACTCGAATTGTTTTCCGGAGGTTTCAGGGTTGGAGGTAAGGAAAGTAAGTCTTATATTTCGTTTGGAGCCTATCAGGAATTTGATTTCTTAATGTATGTTCCAAAAGACCTTGCTATATTGGCCTTAGACGGAAATAGAGATTATATCGGTAAATCATTCAATCTGGCTGACTTAAATGTCAGAGCCGAAGTGCTGTCTGTATTTCATGTAGGATTTCATAAAAAAGTAAACGACAAACTTGTTTTAGGAGGTCGTGCAAAATTGTATTCGAGCGGAGCAAATGCAACTTCGACTAAAAATTCAGGGTTTATTTATACAGGTCAGAGCACGGGAACGCCAAATGTTTACAACCAGATCATCACCTCAAATTTAGAGCTTAAAACGTCCGGTATTGCCACATTTACAAAAGACGAATACGAAGGGAATATTGCCAAAGATATTGCACACAATACTTTCTTTAACGGAAGTTTAGGTTTAGGAGTTGATGCCGGACTGACGTATTATTTTAAGGATAATCTTCAATTTACAGCGAGTGTTGTCGATCTTGGTTTTATAAAGCACACCAAAGATATCGAAACCCTGACTTACAAAGGAACCTATCAATACAATGGCGTAAATCCTAGTTTTGATCCAAAAAATCAACCTGAAAATGTTTTCGATGAGTTTGAAAAAGCCATACCGCGAGATACACTTTATAATAAATATACCACCTGGCGACCAACCAAATTCTATTCGTCACTTCAGTATTCATTTGGTGAATCACGTTCAGATGATGATTGCAATTGTAGAGGAAAAGTAGCCCGAAAGTATGACAATGCAGTGGGCGGACAATTGTTTGTGATGTCTCTGCCTGCTGAGCCTTTTGTGGCGCTGACTGCTTTTTATAAACGAAGTGTTTTTGAGAAACTGGATGTCAAAGCAACTTATACCTTCGATTCATATTCTAATAAAAATATAGGTGTAGGAATTTCAGGGACACTCGGGAAACTCAATATGTATCTTCTGGTCGATAATGTCCTCGAATATAAAGATGTCTCAAAAGCCAATAGTATAGCATTTCAGTTTGGTTTCAATTTTATTTTCCAGAATTCTGACGATTAATTTACCATATAAGTAATACAAGTTCATTTAATTCTTAGTTTAGTTGCTACTACTTTACGTATAATTCTCTCCCGAAGCCAATGTCATTAAGTTAAGCTTTTAGAAGATAAAATTATTACAAATCAAATCCGTTTTTATCCGCGTTTTTACGAAGTAAATCTGTTTTATCCGCGTCAAAATTAGACGCTGATTTTACTGATTCGCTAAAGCGAAAACGCTGATAAAAATGGATTTTTCTAATTACTGTCTAAACTGTTAAGTAATTTTATAGATTTCCCACTTAACTTAATGACATTGCCCGAAGCCTCGGTACGCTCGAACGGATCAACCTTATTATTCAGATTAAGAGAAATTAAATGAACTTATATTACTTATATGGTTCAAAATGGGAGAGGTCTTTTTTGTAGCCAGTTTCGTGTAAAGTTAAATTTATGAATAAGTTAGTATTCAAGTTTCCAATTTATTCACTATATTTGCACGCAATTCAACTAGAAATTGCAACATGATAGCACACAACTCCAAGATTATCGGCGAAGGTTTAACTTACGACGATGTATTATTAGTACCTAACTACTCGAATGTGCTTCCTCGCGAAGTGAGTATCAAATCAAAATTTTCACGAAATATAACACTTAACGTTCCAATAGTATCAGCTGCTATGGATACTGTTACAGAAAGTTCTATGGCAATTGCTATGGCACAAGAAGGCGGAATTGGTGTTTTGCATAAAAACATGACTATCGAGCAGCAAGCTGCGAAAGTAAGAAGAGTAAAACGTGCTGAGTCCGGAATGATTATCGATCCGGTAACTTTGCCAACGAATTCTACAATTGCAGATGCAAAAAATGCCATGAAAGAATTTGGAATTGGCGGAATCCCAATCGTTGATGAAAACAAAATCCTAAAAGGAATTGTTACCAATCGTGATTTGCGTTTCGAAAAAAACGGAGCCAGACCAATCGCTGAGGTAATGACCAGTACCAACTTAGTTACTGTTGCAGAAGGAACTTCATTAGAACAAGCCGAAGTAGTTTTACAAGGACATAAAATCGAAAAATTACCGGTAGTAAATGCTAACTATGAATTAGTTGGTTTAATTACTTTTAGAGATATTACAAAACTGACTCAAAAACCAATCGCTAACAAAGACGTTTTTGGTCGTTTAAGAGTAGCTGCAGCCATTGGTGTTACCGGTGATGCGGTTCAAAGAGCAGAAGCTTTAGTTGCTGCCGGAGTAGATGCTATCATTATCGATACTGCTCACGGACATACTGAAGGTGTAGTAAATACATTGAAAGAAATAAAATCAAAATTCCCAAATATTGATGTCATTGTAGGAAACATTGCAACTCCGGAAGCAGCTAAATATTTAGTGGCAAACGGTGCAGACGGTGTAAAAGTTGGAATCGGACCTGGTTCTATCTGTACAACCCGTATCGTTGCAGGTGTTGGTTTTCCACAGTTTTCAGCAGTTCTTGAAGTAGCTGCGGCTATCAAAGGAACCGGAGTTCCGGTTATTGCTGATGGTGGAATTCGTTATACAGGAGATATTCCTAAAGCGATCGCTGCAGGTGCTGACTGTGTAATGTTAGGATCTTTATTAGCAGGAACAAAAGAATCTCCGGGAGAAACTATTATCTTCGAAGGAAGAAAATTCAAATCTTACCGCGGAATGGGTTCTGTTGAGGCAATGCAAACAGGTTCTAAAGACCGTTACTTTCAGGATGTTGAAGACGACGTTAAAAAATTAGTTCCGGAAGGAATTGTAGGTCGTGTTCCTTACAAAGGGGAATTAAACGAAAGTATGCTTCAGTTTGTTGGTGGTCTTCGTGCCGGAATGGGATACTGCGGTTCAAAAGATATTCCAACTCTGCAGGAAACCGGACGTTTTGTTAGAATCACGTCAAGCGGAATCACAGAAAGTCATCCACACAACGTTACTATTACAAAAGAAGCTCCAAATTATTCAAGATAATTTTTAGTTTTCATTATAAAACAAAAGGCATAAGAGTTTGATTCTTATGCCTTTTTTGTTTTTACTTAATAGATTTGGCGCAATCTTGTCATATCACAAAATCACGCACAAATTATTGACTTTCAGATTAAATGAACTTACATCGCTTATATGGTAAAAAAAAATATTAAACCCCGCCACGGCTATTCAGGATTTTCTCAGTTGTAACATCTGAATGCAGTAATTCCTCCATTTGGTAAGTTGTACGTTGTGCTTCTAAAGCATAACCGAACATTTTTTGTTCATAATCATCAATTGCCGATTGTAGATCTGAGAACTCGCCATTAGTTAAATTCTCTGTCAATTGATACGCATCCATTAATCCCATATTTACACCTTCGCCGGCAAACGGAGGCATTAAGTGTGCCGCGTCGCCAACAAGTGTAATATTTGAATGGTTTTTCCAGGATTCTTCTAAAGAGAACAAGCGTAATGGCAATCCCCAAAAATCTGTAGAAGCGTTAAAGAATTTTTTATAATCTTCATTCCAGTTCTCGAATTTTTTATTCAGAAAAGCAATTACAGAAGCATTGTCTTCAAAGTCAATTCCATTATTTAAAACCCATTCTTCATTTGCTTTAAAAGAAACACCAAAATGCACAGAACCATCGCGTAAAGTGTGGCTATAAAACATTTTTTTTTCCCCCATTGCCATTACATTTCCATCACCGTATTTAAGTTTGAATTCAGGATAATCTTGATCCGGATTTTCAATTTCTCCCTGAATAATATAAGTTCCCGAAAGTTGAGGTTCTTTATCGGTTACAAATTTTCTGGCATTTGATCTACCGCCATTGGCAACAATTACAAAATCAGCAGTTGTTGTATTGCCGTTTTTGAATTCCAGATGATATTGTTCTTCAACTTTTTCTATATCGATCAATTGACTGTCCCAAACTACGGTTTTTTCCTGTAGATTTTCCAGCATGATTTTTCTCAAATCATTTCTGTCAATTTCAGGTCTTGAATAAGCATTCTCTTCAGTAGGCATTTCTTCCGAAGTAATATTCCCGTGCATATCCGCCATTTTTTCTCCGGTAGGTCTTGCGTATTGATAAAACTCATTCATTAAATCCGCTTTTAGGATCGCTTTTTGTCCTGAATCAGCATGTATGTCCAATGTTCCGCCCGAGGTTCTTGCCTGAGCATTCAGGTCTCTTTCATAAACCGTTACATCAGCACCGTTAATTTGTAAAATTCTCGCTGTTGTCAATCCAACAGGTCCGCCGCCAATAATGGCGATTTTTTTGTTTTTTATAAGTGAAGTATTCATTTGATTTTTATTTAATTGATTTTTTTAGTTTGAATTTGATACCGTTATTGAAATTAACATTGCAATTCATATTAATTTTTGAAATTGAAATTGATTTTTTAATCAGGGAGTCAAAGCTTTTATAACCAAATTAAAAGCTTCATTCCTAATTTCCTCAGTAAATACAAAAGCTTTCCCTGACATAGATTTGCCTTCTCTGTGAAGTTCTAAAAGCGAGTAAAGAGATCCGTAAGCGATGCTCCAGAAAACCTCGAAAGTAATGGGAAGAAGTTCTTTATTTTCAATTGCCTTTGTGATAAATTTTGACATTTGTTCCTTAAAGTCTGTTGTGATTTCTGCTAAAATAGCATCGCCATAAGTAGAATGTTTTAAAAGCTCGAAACAAGTAGTCTGTAAAGAAAAATTAATAGCAAACTTAGAGCGGTTGTCCCATTGCCTGCGTAACCCATCAACAAAGGGCATTTCGGGAGAAAAACCGACGAGCATTTCTTCGAAGAAATTTTTGCCAATTTCGATTCCAACTTTCCTGATTAGATCTTCTTTATCGGAATAATAGATGTAAAGAGTTGCTACAGAAACCCCGCATTTTTTCGCTAACCGATTCATTCCAAATCCTTCGACACCTTGTGAAACCAGCATTTCAATAGCTTTTTGTTTGACGATTTCTTCTTTATTGATATCTCTTGTTCTCATGATTTTACTTAATTATGATGCAAAGATATTAATAATAAATGAACGTTCGCTTATTTATTGTTAAAAAGGTTCAAAGGCTCAAAGAGGTAGAGGGACAAAGGTTAAGGTAGAGAAGCACAGCAGTGCGTTTATTTGAGGTTTTAATAGAATAGCCTCCCGTTTTCGCTCGAGGTTTTGTAAGAGTTAGTTATAAGTGGCTTTAGCCAAATTTAAATAGTAAAAAGAACTTTGTGTCTTAGCGCCTTCGTGGCATAAAAGCATTAAAGAAAAAAAAACTGCTACCATAATTCGTCAAAATTATAATAGCAGCTTTTCCTTGGATAACAATGTATTTATGGAGTAGCGGTTTGTTCTGACGCTCTGACTTTTTGATTTTCTAAAATATTTGGTATAAAAGGTTTTGTTTGTGTTTCTATTTCAGCTTCTGAAATGTCCAATGCTTTTGGATCTTTGACTAATTCAAACCATGGTTTTGGTTCTCCAAAAGGATAACTTCCAAAAACAATTACCGGAGTTCCTTTTACTTTTACATTTTCCTTGTCTTGTAATATCCATTCATCGGCAAATTTGTAAAGGAATTTAGCATCAGTTTCTTGTAATCGTAAACAAGAATGTGAAGCAGGATAACCCGGCAGTGCATATTCGTGAAAACCAACACCTAATTTATTTTCGATATTAAAATTCCATTTTAAGTCCCATTCGTCATTAAAAGTGCTGGTTGTTTTTTCAGCTTTCCAATTGGTAAAAAATAATCCGGTTGGAGTAGGATCTTTTTTTCTTCCCATATTAGTTGGACCTGTATAGACCAATTCACCATTCTCATAAGCAGCAAATGCCTGAGCCGGATAAGAGAAAATGATTACTTTAGAAACTTCTTCTAAAGCAGTTACATGTAACGGAAAAGGAAGATAGTACACGATATCACCCGTAAAATCCGCCGGAATTACAACTGAGTCTAATTTTGAAAAGTTTGCTTTATCCGTTCTGTTTAGCGCATAAGCAATACGAAGTTTAGCGCTGTCAGATTCATTTGTTTTTAGCCATTCTTTTGTTTTTTCAAAATGATAGGCAACAGATTTAGGCTTTGTATGCTCAATTGTTTTTTTTGGTTTTGCTTTTTCTGTGGTTTCAGTTGATTCATTCTTTTTGCATGAACCTAATAAAACTAAAATTAATACAAGTACGATATTGGATGTGTAATATAACTTTTTCATAAAACTGGTTTTTTATTTATGTAAAGTTATTTTAATCATCGGTATAATGAATTACACAATTTTTTGAATTGGTTTCGAGATTTACATTACAACGCATTTGAAAAAGAATTGAGCTTAATTTAAAGAATATTTAGAGGTCTTAGATTATTTTTCTTCAAAAATATCAATTATCTTACTTTTAAAAATGTTGGAATCAAGATCTTCCCATACATCACTTATCTCGTTGCTCTCATAGGTTTTTTGTTTAATCCACTCACCTTTAAATTGCACAAATAATGTGCATTTGATTTTAAATTTATGTGGTGCATTATATCTTGCAATATTTGGAAACTTGGCAAATACATACCTTTTTACAGTCGTACTCTTTGCGGATACTACAATGGGTAAAATTTCAGTAATAGTAGCTGAGTCATTAAATATATCTGTGTATTCTCGTATAGTAACAAAATCAATATTTTCTTTTTGTTGACCAGTTGAAATTTCAACCACCAATTTCACATCATCTAGACACTCGGTTTTACCGCCATTATTAAATAGTGAAATATTTGCAAAAATTACCGGTATTATGCTGTTATCAGTTTTTGTTACATAAAGTTTTACTTGTTTTCCGACTGCGGATTTTAGTTTAAATGAGTAATTACTATCCCAATAAGTATATCCAGAAACTACAATAGCTATAAAAGCTAAAATTACTGCTACTATATCCCAATTATTAGCTGACCAACTTGTATTCATCTTTTTTTTAGCAAATATAGTTGATTGTAAGTGTATGGAAAATCTAAACAAAATATTTATTTAAGTAAATACTTTTATTTGTTTCCTGCCTCAATAAATTTTTAATCTTGTCAATTCTGTCATTTATTTCTAAAACAATCCTTTTATCTTTGCATGCTGTAGTAATAAAATGGTTTTAGCATCTGTAATTTCACCGGATTCAATCATGTTGTAAGCTTCTTCAAAAGTATATTCAAGTACTTCAATATTTTCCTGTTCGGCGTCTAATCCGCCGCCATCATTTACTTTCATGGTTTCGTCGTATTCTCCAACAAATAAATACAAGATCTCTGTTACGGAACCTGGCGACATATAGGTTTCGATTACTTTTTGAACTTTTTGCAAACGATAACCAGTTTCTTCTTCGGTTTCACGAATTACGGCTTCTTCAGCATTGTCCTGATCCAAAAGTCCGGCGCAAACCTCAATCATCATTCCGGTTTTGTTTCCGTTAAGGTAAGTCGGTAAACGAAATTGTCTCGTCAGGATAACTGTTTTTTTTGAAGTATTATACAATAAAATAGCAGCTCCGTTGCCTCGGTCATAAACTTCACGAATATGAGATTCTACTTTACCGTCTTTCTTTTGGTAATCGAAAGTTACCTTGTTTAATATGTACCAATTGTCTGAAAGTAATTTCGTTTCGGTAACTTTAATTTCTGGATTTTTCATAATAAGAAATCTTTTGTATAAAAAAACGCTCTGGTTATCAGAGCGTTTAGAAGTATTATTTTGTTATTGTTTGCTTTCTGTCTGGTCCAACAGATACAATCTTAATTGGCACTCCAACTTCTTCTTCAATAAACTCAATATATTCTTTTAGTTCAATTGGCAATTGCTCGTAAGTAGTCAATCCCGTTAAGTCCGCTTTCCATCCTTTAAATTCTTTATAAACAGGAGTTACGTTTTCCGGCTCGATGTTATAAGGAAAGTGAGAAATGTTTTGTCCTTTGTAGTTGTATTCTGTACAGACTTTCAAAGTTTCGAATCCTGAAAGAACGTCGCCTTTCATCATCATTAACTGAGTTACTCCGTTTACCTGAACAGCATATTTTAAAGCTACAAGGTCTAACCATCCGCAACGTCTTTGTCTTCCTGTAACAGATCCAAATTCGTTTCCAACTTTTGCCATAGTAGCACCAACTTCGTCAAAAAGTTCCGTTGGGAAAGGTCCGCTACCAACACGTGTTACATAAGCTTTAAAAATTCCGTAAACTTCTTTGATTTTGTTAGGAGCAATTCCTAAACCAGTACAAGCTCCGGCAGCAGTAGTATTTGATGAAGTTACAAATGGATAAGTTCCAAAATCAACATCTAATAAAGATCCCTGAGCACCTTCGCATAAAATAGATTTACCTGCTTTTTGGGCCTGGTACATATATTCTTCACTGTCAATGAAATCTAATTTTTTTAATTCTTCGATAGCTTCAAAAAACTCTTTTTCAAGTTCAGCTAAATTGTATTGAATCGCTACATCATAAAAAGCAATCATTGCTTCATGCTTGTCTGCCAATGCTCTGTAACGGTCTTTGAAATCTTCTAATTCTATATCTCCAACACGCAATCCGTTTCTTCCGGTTTTGTCCATATAAGTTGGTCCAATTCCTTTAAGAGTAGAACCAATTTTTGCTTTACCTTTAGAAGCTTCAGATGCTGCATCTAATAAACGGTGTGTTGGTAAAATTAAATGTGCTTTTCTTGAAATGATCAGTTTGCTTTTGATGTCAAGGTTGAATTTTGCTAAACCTTCGATTTCTTTTTGAAAAACTACCGGATCTATTACGACACCATTACCAATGATGTTTATTGAATTTTTATGAAAAATTCCAGAAGGAATGGTTCTAAGTACATGTTTGATTCCGTCAAATTCTAATGTATGTCCTGCGTTTGGTCCTCCCTGAAAACGTGCAATAATATCATAATTAGAGGTAAGAACGTCAACAATTTTTCCTTTACCTTCATCTCCCCATTGTAATCCTAGTAATAAATCTACGGTCATTCTGTTTTAATTTGCGTTGAGGCACTTTGAGTTGCCCTACTGATTAATGTAGTTAATTTTCTTTTTTTTTTATTTTTTAAATAATGCCTTTCCGGATTATTGTTTTTGCTTTTTGTTTCCGTAGAAATACAATGAATGATTCGTGATTTCGATATCAAATATTTCTTCGATTGTTTTTTTGATGGTTTGAATTCTTGGATCGCAAAATTCGATTACCTCACCAGAATCAGTCATGATAATATGATCATGCTGTTTATCAAAATATGATTTTTCGTAGTAAGCCTGATTTTGTCCAAATTGATGTTTTCTAACCAAAGCGCAGTCTAACAATAACTCGATCGTGTTGTATAAGGTAGCTCTACTCACGCGATAGTTTTTGTTTTTCATTTTGATATATAAGTTTTCTATATCAAAATGCTCTTCGCTATCGTAAATTTCCTGAAGTATAGCATAACGCTCAGGAGTTTTGCGATGCCCTTTTTGCTCAAGATACATTGTAAAAACATTTTTTACAATTTCTTGATTTTTAGTGTTGTCAGTTGAAATGAGTGTCATATCCGGCAAAGATAAATTTTTATTTTTAATGAATAAAAGTTTCGGGTTTAAAGTTTAGTTATAAAACCCTTATAGATAGGTTAAAAAGTTTAGGTTCTGTATTCTCTGGTCACTTTATCAACACCATCAATTTTTTTAATCGCATTAATCATTTTTTTCAGGATGGTATTGTTCTGAACAATTACAGCGATCTGACCATGAAAAATTCCGGCATCTGTACTCAGCGAAATACTCTGGATGTTGACGCTCATATTGTTCGAAATTACTCTTGTTAACTGGTTTGTAAGTCCTAATACATCCATTCCGGTAATGTTGATAATGGCTTTGAATTCTTCCTGTGATGAATCAATCCATTTGGCACTCATAATACGATACGCATAATTCGACTGCATTCCGATTGCGTTTGGACAGTCTTTTTTATGAACTTTTATACCTTCGTTTATGGTTACAAATCCAAAAACGTCATCTCCCGGAATTGGGTTACAGCAAGGCGAAAGTTTGTAATCGAGTTTATCGTGCTCAGTTCCAAAAACCAGCATGTCATAATTACTGCTCATCACAGGTTTATGAATGTCTTCTGCAGCGGTCGTTTCTTTATTTCGTTTAATTTTATTTTTAAAGAAATTGATAAACGTATTGCTTTTTTGAGCTGCGTAATCCTTTAACTGCTGATTTTCGATCGCTCCAATTCCAACTCTGTAAAATAAATCTAAACTGGTTTTGAGTTTAAAAAAGTTTACTAATTCGTTGATAACTTGTTCGTTGATCGTTATTTTTAAATGTCTTAGTTTTCGGGTAAGTAATTCTTTTCCTTCTTCAGCAATTTTTTTGGTGTTCTCGTTAAGAACATTTTTTATTTTAGTTTTGGCTCTTGAAGTCGTTACATATTCTAACCAGTTTACTGTTGGTTTTTGGTTGGCAGAAGTAATCACTTCGACCTGATCGCCACTTTTTAATTCGTGATTTAACGGAACCAAACGACCGTTTACACGCGTTCCTCTGGTTTTTATTCCAATTTCGGAGTGAATACTAAACGCAAAATCCAGGGAAGTAGCACCTTTAGGCAGCGATTTGATTTCTCCCTTTGGCGTAAAAACGAAGATTTCTTTTGAATATAAATTCATTTTAAAATCTTCTACAAAGTCAACGGCATTGGTTTCCTGATTTTCCAGTGCTTCGCGAAGTAAATTCAACCAGACATCTAAACCGCTTTCTTCTGTAGCTCCGTTTTTGTATTTGTAGTGTGCTGCATATCCTTTTTCTGCAATTTCATCCATACGTTCGCTTCGAACCTGCACTTCGACCCAACGGCCTTTTGGTCCCATCACGGTAATGTGCAACGCTTCGTAACCGGTTGATTTTGGAGAAGAGATCCAGTCACGCAAACGACTCGGGCTGGGTCTGTAATGATCTGTTACAATCGAATAAATTTTCCAGGCGACAAATTTCTCATCGTGCGGATCTGATTTATAGACAATTCTTAAGGCAAACTTATCGTAAACTTCGTCAAAACTCACATTTTGAGCGCGCATTTTGCGACGAATCGAATAAATAGATTTCGGACGGCCTTTGATTACATAATCGACACCTTCATTGTCTAAAGATTTCTTTAAAACTTCTGAAATATCTTTGATATACGCATCCTGCTCTTCTTTTGTTTCTCTTATTCTGCTGACAATATCATTATAAACAGCAGGTTCAGTATATTTTAAACCTAAATCTTCGAGTTTGGTTTTAATATTATAAAGTCCTAAGCGATGGGCGAGGGGAGCATAAATATAAAGTGTTTCTGAAGCAATTTTGGTCTGCTTGTATTCTGCCATCGAGTCCATGGTTTGCATATTGTGCAAACGATCTGCCAGTTTTATCAAAATTACACGAACATCATCGTTCAGTGTAAGGATCATTTTTCTGAAATTTTCTGCCTGCATCGAAGCATTCAGGTCTTTTTGTACCAATGAGATTTTCGTCAGACCTTCGACCAGCTGAGCTACTTTGGGGTTGAATAATCGCTCAATATCTTCGACTGTCATAGGAGTATCTTCTACAACATCGTGCAATAAAGCCGCAGCAATAGAGGTCGCTCCCAAACCAATTTCAGAAGCCACAATTTTTGCAACTGCAATAGGATGAAAGATATACGCTTCGCCAGATTTACGTCTTTGTTCTTTATGAGCATCAACGGCAACGTCAAATGCTTTACGGATAAGTTTTTTGTCTGTTGGACTTAAAGTCTGATAACTGATTCGAAGTAGTTCTTTGTACTCTTGGGCAATTGCTTTATTTTCTTTCTCAATGTCTATTTCTATCATAACGGCATGGTTCAAGTACTAAAAATAGTAATAAGTTACAACATACACAAGAGAATGGATTGTTGATTTGGGACTAAAAAGGTCGATTTTTTAAATTCTAAATTCCAATAAAAAAGAGCGCAGCGATTTTTATAAATCGAAAATCTAAAACCCTCGTTGGCGTTTCGCTTCGAAAATTAAAATAGCTGCAGCAACAGAGACATTCATACTGTCGATTTCGCCCTGCATGGGGATTATAATATTTTGCGTTGCAGCATCACGCCAATCCTGTGTGAGTCCCGTAGCTTCTGTACCTACAACCAAAGCAGTTGGAGTAGTAAAGTCCTGTGTATGATAAGAGGTTGAATTTTGTAAAGTAGCGCAGTAAAAATTGATCTTTTTTTCTTTCAGAAAAGCAATGATTTCAGCTGTTGTTCCTGTTGCAATTTGGTTCGTAAACAAACAGCCAACACTGGAACGAACGATATTTGGATTGTATAAATCACTTTTTGGGTTGGCGATCAAAACAGCGTCTAGATTTGCGGCATCGGCCGTACGCAAAAGTGCACCAATATTTCCTGGCTTTTCTGGTGCTTCGGCCACAATAATCAAAGGGTTATCAGATAGTTTTAAATCTGATAGTGACATCGATTTGGTTTTGGCTATAGCCAAAATTCCTTCGGTGGTATCGCGATACGCTAATTTTTGATAAACTTCTTTGTTGATTTCGATTAAAGAAACTGGTGTGTCTACCAATTTACTAATCTGATTTTCAGTAACCAATTCCGGTAAAAATAAAACCGTTTCTATTTCGTAACCGCCTTTTATTGCCAATGAAATTTCACGAAGGCCTTCAATCAAAAATGTTCCGGTTTGTTTTCTGGCTTTCGCCTTTTCCTGAAGTAAAACAAGTGATTTTATAAACGGATTTTGTATTGAGGTAATTTGTTTCATTTTTTTTAAGGTACTTAGGTTCTGAGGCGCTAAGGTACTGAGATTTTTTTTAAAAGTTGCAAAGGTTCAGAGTTGCAAAGGTTCAGAGGTTTAAAACGAAATAACAAAAGGTTGCCACGAATTATACAAATTTTTACAAATTAATGTTTAATTCAATGCGAATAAAAATTAGCGAAAATTCGGGTGATTCATGACAAAAAATAAAATTATTCTTCCTTATAATTGTTCTCTTCTAAAGATGCTGTTTCTTCTTGTATTTTTGTTGTTACCTGATTTTTTTTACCAAAGAAAAATTTTCTTATAGCTGCAAAACCGGCTGCAATCGCTAAAAATATGATTTTACCAAATTTAGCAATGATTGCAAAGAAGCCAACTTTTGCCAAAACTTTTCCGGCTACTAATCCGCCAATAGTCCAGGCTGCGACAGTATCTGTATCAGCATCAAAGTCAAGGTATTTATGACCTTCATTAAACTCAACACTTTTTAATACTCCCGGAATACTGGCTTTTACTTCTGCAAGTTCATCCATTCCTGCAACGGCAGAGATATTGTACATTCCTTTTCTTCCTAAAACTCTTAAATCATAGTTTAAAGTATTAGCTTCATCCGTGCCGAATTTTAATTCTTTGGCCCAATGCAATACTTTTAAATTATTGTCGTAATATGGTTTTGATGCCCAGCCTACTAATTGCACTTCTGGATAACCGCCTTTTTTGCGTTCTGCATTTTCTGCCTGAACATCTTCTTTCATTGTTTTCAGCAAATCATCGTAGTCAATATCTCCGGCATCATCATCTTTTACAAAGCCATCTCCGCGGTAACTAATGACAAACATCCAACTGTTGCTGTGTGTAACGCCTTTTCCGTCAGGAACAAGCGATCCTAAAACGCTTTTATCTTCAGGATTTCCCCATAAGTTGCTTAAAACATCCTGTGTTTGCGCTGCATTTAGGAATTTAAATCCTTTAGGAACATTAAGAATTCCTTCTCCTTCTGATAAAGTGATTTTTCCGGATTCATATTTGAAAGATTTTTCGATCTTATCATAATACGCTACAAGTGTATCGTTTGTTTGTGCTAGTAATTTTGGACTGAAGACAGTCATTAAAAAAAGAAATACTAAAGTTTTTTTCATTTTGGTAAATTGGTTTTGGTTGGTTGTTATTTTTTGTTTAATTTATTATTCCTGAAATAGTTCTGTAAATTCATTGGCAACAGGATGTGATGTTGTAAACGTGTATCCCATAATTTTGGCAATGGTTTGTGCGATTTGTTTTTGATACAATTGCGATGCTGTTTTGATTTCGCCTTTAGGTGCAATTTCTGGTCCAATTGCGGCAAACCAAATTTCAGATGCACCCGGAACATCGGCGCCATGATCTGTCCATTGTGTTTTTGTTTTATCTCCGCGGCCATGATCAACAGTAATCAATAAAGTTGTTTTGTTTTTGTATTGAGGATCATTTTGTACAAAATCCCAAATTGCTGCAATCCATTTGTCTACCTGATTGGCAGCGTCAAGATAGGATCTGTAATGTCCGGAGTGTGCCCATTCGTCAGTTTCTCCGTAGGCAATATAAAGTACTTTTGGTTTCTTGGTTTTTAGTTCATCTAAAGCCTGATAATGCGTGAAAACATCCAGACATTCATCTTCATGAAAAGGTTTAAACGAATTGTTGCTCATTTCGTTTAGCAGTTTTTGAGTGGCTGTTGGTTTATTTCCTCCCACATTATCAAAAGCAGATATTACAGGAAAACCACTTCTTTCTTCGTTTAAGATTCGGTCAAAAGCATCCCAGGCACCAAAAGCATTTACTTTGCCTTTTAGTTTAGGCTGCTGGTTTAGAAATTCCAAAACATTGACATTTGGATTTGCTTTATAACTATTAGAATTAACGGCAACATCTACATTTCCGGTCATGATTTCGCTGTATCCGGGATAACTGAACCAATACGGATTCGAAACATCTACCTTATTCCCTAAATCTCGATTGCCATAAATCTGACCTTTCGAAACAATTTCTGACCATAAAAAAGGCATTATTTTTTTGCGGGATTCCTTGAAGTCTGAACTTGAGTATTTTTTGTAAATATAAGTACTATCGCCCTGATTGAATTTTTTGTCGTTGGCAATTGCAGGATCAATTCCTTTAAAAACTTCCTGCCATCTAAAACCGTCTGTGGTAATAATGATAATGTTTTCGGTTTTTTGTGCCAATGATTTATAGCTTAATAAAATGAACAGAATTAGGATTGATTTTTTCATTTTTTATTAATTTGAAATTACATTGATTCGTTTGAATTTTGTTTCAAAACTACTTAATTTAATTAATCAATTTTTACGTGATAACGTAATGTAACTATAAATTAATACAACATAAAAATTACAAAATCCCTCTTGCTTTAATCTCCAGATATTTATTAATCGCATCTAAAGTCAGGTTTTCGGGCTGTGTTAAAACCGAATGTATTCCGTATTTCTTCAATTCATTAGCGATTAAACGTTTTTCGAACATGAATTTTTCGGCAATTACTTTATCATAAACTTCCTGAATGGTGTCGGTTTTTTTATTGATAATGGCATTTAGTTCTGTATTACTAAAGAAAACGACCACTAATAAATGGTTTTTAGCAATTCCCTTTAAATAAGGTAACTGACGATTTAAACCGTCCATGGTTTCAAAATTAGTATACAAAATAATCAAGCTTCTCTGATTGATGTTTTTCTTGATGTCAACATACAAACGGCTGTAATCACTTTCGAAAAAATCAGTTTTGATATTGTATAAGGTTTCCAGGATTTTTTGCATCTGCGAGGATCTTTTCTCCGCAAAAACTCTGTTCTCTACTTTTTTAGAGAACGCAAAAATTCCGGCTTTGTCTTGTTTTTTCAGAATTACATTCGCTAAAACTAAGGTCGAATTAATAGCATAATCGAGTAAACTCAATCCGTCAAAAGGCATTTGCATGACACGGCCTTTATCAATCGCCATATAAACAGATTGTGATTTTTCGTCCTGAAACTGGTTGACCATCAAAGCATTTTTCTTTGCCGTGGCTTTCCAGTTTAAGGTTCTAAGATCGTCGCCTTGTACGTATTCTTTAATTTGCTCGAATTCCATCGTATGGCCAATTCGGCGAATTTTCTTGATTCCGTATTGATACAGATTATTCGAGAAAGCCAATAAATCGTATTTTCTCAGCTGAATGTAAGACGGATAAGCGGGAACCATTTTATCCTTATCGAACGAATATCGCTTAGAAATTAATTTTAAAGGAGAAGAAGCATAAATATTGAGATAGCCAAAATAATATTCGCCACGTTCTGTGGGACGCAAATCATATCCAATTTCTTTTTGTTCAGAAGCTTTGATTGTTTTTACAATTTTGAAATCGCGTACCTGAAACTGAAACGGAATCTCGTCTATGATCTTAACTGAAATCTTAAACGTGTAGTGATTTTTTATTTGGATTTTTACAGGATTCAGATCACCGTTAGAAAGTTTTTCCGGTGTTATCCTTTCTGCTTCTATTCCGGTTTTTGTTATGTATAAAAGTAAAATATCAATCCCTAAGAAAGTGACCAAAACCAAAACAACAAACCAAACGGCATTGTATAAATTTGGAAAAATAAAAGCGCAAACAAACAATCCAATGATGCCTAGAAGCACATAGAAGAAGAAGTTATTGAGGTAAAGGCTTTTTATGAATTTCAATTTTAAGAATATTTAAAGTTTAATTTTTTAATTCCTATATTTTAGTGAGGCTGTTGTAATCAAAGCCTTCTAAATAAGCGATTTTCCAGATGCCGTTTTCTTTGACTGCTTTTACGTTATATTTAGCTTTATCCTTCCATTCCGTCCATGTCCAGTTTAAGCTAGCTTTGTTATTCTCTATTTTTATGATGTTTATCTTCATCGTTTTCCAATATTGTTCCGGGCTGTCCTGACAATCACACCACATATTGGCATCATTGCCATACGGAGGTAAATCACCAACAAGATATTCCATTTTTTTAGTTTTAAGATTATCGCCAATTTTCAGTCCAATCTTATTATAATTGTCCAGGAATTCCTGTGCAAAAAAGTTCGTTTTTTTTAGTTCTTCCAGTCTTTTGTTGTGTGCTTGTAAATTCAAACCAATGTATTTGTCTCCTTTTTTATTTTCAACAACATCAAAATCATTATTTGAGTTTTTGGTTTCCACCCATTCATACGTTTTTCTCAGTAATGTTTCAAGTTGTTGTTTGTCAGTTAAAAAGTAGATTGATGTATTTGTATTGTTTGCCTGTTTTGTATTCATTGGTGTAAAACTTACCAAGGAAATACAAAGAAGAGACAGAAGGAATAATGTAGAAAATTTCATTTAAAAAAGTTTGTTATTAAGCATAAAGTCTGAAAATTGCCACTGCCACTGAAAACTATCTCGGAATCTCTACCGTTTCAATAATTTGCCTGATAATTTCAGAGCTGCTAATTCCCTCCATTTCACGTTCCGGTGCTACGATAACACGATGCTGCAAAACCGGAATTGCTGCTTCTTTGATATCTTCGGGCGTAACAAAATCACGTCCGCGAATGGCTGCAAAACCTTTGGAAGCATTTAGAATAGCGATTGAAGCACGAGGCGAAGCTCCTAAATACAAGAAGGCATTTTCGCGCGTGTTTACCACAATTCGGGCAATGTATTCTAATAAATTTTGTTCTACCCTGATTTGTTTTACCAAAGCCTGATATTCTTTGATTTCGGCTCCGGAAAGTATGGTTTTTATAGTTTCAAGTTTTCCTTGATCCTGCAATACATGTTCTCTTTGTATGATCAGGATTTCTTCGTTTAGTTTTGGATAATCAATTGTGATTTTGAATAAAAAACGGTCTAATTGTGCTTCCGGCAAACGATAAGTTCCTTCCTGCTCAATTGGGTTTTGTGTTGCAATAACCAAAAATGGCGTTTCGAGCTGATAAGCAGCTCCGTCAATTGTGATCTGGCGTTCTTCCATAACTTCAAAAAGTGCTGCCTGTGTTTTGGCGGGAGCACGATTGATCTCATCAATTAAAATCAGGTTAGAGAAAATAGGTCCTTTTTTAAATTCAAACTCTGAATTTTTCAGATTAAAAATCGAAGTTCCTAAAATGTCCGATGGCATTAGATCCGGTGTAAACTGAATTCGGCTAAAACCAATATTCAGGGTTTTAGACAATAGTTTAGCTGTAATTGTTTTGGCAACTCCGGGAACGCCTTCCAGCAAAACGTGACCATTTGCCAAGATCGCAACCAAAAGCTGATCGATCATTTTGTGCTGTCCTACAATAACCGTTTCGAGTTCTTTTTTGATATTGGTTACGTGATCCAGAAGCGGACCTAAGTTTAGTCTGGTTTCAAAATTCACATTTTCGTTTGTGATTTCGTTTTCTGTTGTATTGATATCGTCCATATTGGTATGTTTTCGGGTTGTTTTTTTACCACAGATTAAAGGATTAAAATGATTTTATTAAAATTTATTAATTTTTTCTAATCTGTGTAATTCTTTAATCTGTGGCAAATATTTTTATTTAATTCTCTATTAATTATGTCTTTTTTGCAACAGATTAGAATGATTCTCACAGATTTAAATATCATTTTAATCCTTTAATCTGTGGCAAATATTTTTTTATCTAATGTATAATCTTTTCTATTGCATTATTTATTCTAATTAAATCTTCTTCAAGACTTCCGTGATAGCTATTTCGATGTTCGTTGATCAAAAATACAAGTTCTTGGATGTCAGTTTCGCTTTTTCCTGTTTTATGATGTAATTTTTTAATAAAAGTATCGTCCAGTTTTGTAGTGTCAATCAGATATTCAAGCCTGATTTTTTCTAAAAAGTAAATGATTTTTTTATCGATAATATTTTTATGATCGCCTTCCTGATAATATAAATTTCCTATTGTTTTTGTAAAATCAATTGTTGAGTTTGGTAAAGGTTTCAGTATCGGAACAATGCGCTGTTTTCGTTTGGCATTAAAAACAATAAAAATCAACATTCCGATTAAAAAGAGGTACCATGCCCATTTTAGTGCCGGCTGACTTAAGATATAACGTAATGGCGAACCGGAAATGCTTTCATTGTTTTGTCCTTTTGTATACCAGAAAACATCGCCTTTTGGCAGGTAAGATAAAACACTTTCTGCATATCGGTAATGATCTGATTTCAGTAAATTAAAATTGGTAAAAGCGACAGGCTGTGTGTGCAGATAAAAATAGCCGTTTTTATAGGGTACTTTTATATAATTGATGTGCTTTTGTTTTAATTTATTGCTTTGATAACCTAAAACGGTGGTGTTTAAAGTATCAATTTTAGAAAAATAATCTTCGATGTTTTGCGCGAAACTATATTTTTTTGTTGTCAGTTTTTTGTTTGCCAGCCAGACCAAAGTAGATCCTGTTGGCTGCAATGGCGAAATTACTTCGATTTTTAAACTGTCTAATAAAAGTTTAGGAAATGCCCTCATGCTCAAAAAAGCACTGTTTCCGTGTGATACAAAATAGAAAATCTCCTTAATAGACTGATCGTCGATTGTATTTGATTCTGATATGTTGATGAAGGTTCCTTTGATTTTATAATCTTCTTCTTCACTATTGTCATCATAGTTGGCATCTAAAAACTCATACGGTGTCTGCGTTGCAATTCGTTCTACTTTATGATTTTTAAAAAAGCCATTGATTTCTTTATCAAAAACATATAATCCGTACGGAATCTTGTCATTGACAGCATAGGTTGGGCGCCAGTCAACAGGTTTTGGCTGGTCACGGTCTGTTATTAAAATTAAGGCTAAAATTAAAACCAGAACAGCAATGTATATTTTGATACTTTTATCCATTACTAAAGGTTTTTATAGCATTCTTAAATCGGCTTTCGGCTTTTATAAATGAGGTTTCATCGATTTCGAATTCACCATACCAGATATAATTGTATAAATAAGACAGGTAAGTAAATTCTTCTTTGTGAATTGGTTTTTGAAGCTCGTATAAATAATCAGAATTTGTTTTTTCGATATCCCATTCGATATAATGATTTTGTGCCATAACCTTTAATAACCAAAGATAATAATAGCGTATAACGACTCTTTTTTCTCCGGATTGAAGGCTTTCTTTGATGAGTTTGTCAAAATCCAGAAGATGAATGTTTTTCTCAATATCAGAGTAATAGATATTTCTTTTATTAGAGTTTTTGCCAAAAATCCATTGTCCTTCTTTATTGATAATGGCTTTTGCAATTAAATAAATCACAAAAATGATGATGAGAACTGCGATTGTTTTTAGAAAAATCCCCACATAATTGATGGAGGTTTCGGCACTTTGTTCCTTAAAAATACTTCTATAGATTTTAGCAAGCCATTCTGTAAAACGCTGCCATAAACCCTTTTCAGGAGCTTTGTATTCATAAACAAAGTCAGAGCCGGTATATTTTTTCCTGAAATTTCTAGAAAATGTTTTGGCCTCTACAGTACTTGAATCAATCTGAATGTCTTTTTCAGTGTATTTAATGGAGCTTATTTTTGGAGGCTCAGCCGTATTCAAAGAATCCTGAGCATTGCTGTTGCCCCAGAAGAAAAGAAAAGTCAGGATAAGGAGAATTCTATTCATTATGGGTTCCAATTAAATCAATATCAGTAGCTGAAGTTTTGTTTTCGGTATCTAAACTATAATAAATAATCCCTTGATTAATTACTAATATGTTATTAAAAATAGTGCTTATTGCAAGTAGTATAACAAATATTGCCGTTATCGTAAACAGTAATAGTGGCGAGCCCTCAATTGGTTTTACATCGAAGTCAGGATTTACCAGTACGGAACCCAGAAATATAAAGATACCGATAAAATAAAAGAATAAAGTGATAGATCCCTGTATCATCTGTATTATGACCATGACTATAAAGGTGGCGCCTATTATCGACCAGAAATCTTTTTTCAGTAAAATGTAAGCGTGATTTAAAGACTGGAAAAAGCTTTTTTCCTGAGTAAGATAACTATAAAAACTAAAGTTTATAAAAGCAAATATAGCAGGAATCGCAATTACTAATAACGGGAAGCCAATTAAAACAAGGCACAGAAAAAACAATAAAAAAATAGTCACAAATAAGATTGGAAATACGATAAACAGCATGCCAATACTGAACTTTAGCATTTTCCAGATATTCTGTTTAAAACCGGATAAAATCTCTTTTGACGTGAAGTCATTTGTATTTTTTTCGGCAATCAGTTTTAAATATAAAATAGGATAAGAGGAGTTGAATAGTGATACGATGACCAGTATAAGAACAAAAAGTACTACTATACCAATTAGAAGTGGATAGCTGTTGTTGAAATAATTGAGAAGATAATCTCCTTGTGCGTCTTTTAGCTTATTATCGAACAAAAACTTGAAATTAATTTTCAGGAACCAATACATTAACGCACCTGTTACCAGCAGCATACCGGTATTGATCAGGAAAAAAATCCTGAAAAAATGTTTTCCAAAAAATTTAAAAAAAGTAAAAGAGTCTACTATATAGTCGCCGAGTTGTCGTTTTTTGGAAAGTTCAAACATTATAATGAGGTTGTTTTTTTGTGAACAATGAAAGGATAAACTAAATAATAAAATGAAATTATTCCCAGTGTAAATAAGATGATAAAACTACTTAACCAGTTGGGCATGTCGATAGAATATCGGGTAATAAAACCTTCAAGAAATCCGGCACTTATGGTAAAAGGAAATGTACTCAGAAATATTTTAAAACTGTTTTTAAATCCTATTTTGAATGAGTTGATTCTAGAGAATGTTTTAGGAAATAGTATTGAAGCTCCTAAAATAAATCCTGCGGCAGTTTCGATTACAATCGCAAAAATTTCCATCGAACCGTGAATCCAGATACCACGGACACTTTTCCAGAAAACGCCCTGCTCATAAAAAAAGTACTGAAAAGATCCTAGCATCAATGCATTTTGAAGGAAAATATAAAAAGTTCCCAAACCGCCAAAAATCCCGTAAATGTAACATCTTGCGCCTACATAAAGATTGTTCATTGTAATACCGATAAAACTTCCCCAGTTACTTCCGGATCCGTAAACAGCCATTGGATTTCCCTTTTTTATATTATCCAGCGTCATGTTAACGTAATTGTCTCCTAAGATCAAACGGACAAAATTTTGATCGTATCTGGCCGAAACAACTCCCATCGCAACTGTGGCAAAAAACAAGATAAAGGCATACAGCAAATATCTCCTGTACTGATAGAGGAGTAGAGGCACTTCAGTTTTAAAGAATTCTAAAAATCTGTTTTTTTCAGTTCGCTTGGTTTTGTAAATTTTTTGATAAATCTGCGAAGCAAGATGATTTAAATACACGACTGTCTTACTTTTTGGGTAATACGTTTGGGCGTAAGATAAATCATTCATCATTTGAATGTACAAATTAGCTAACTCATCAGGATTTTTTTTAGCTTTACCAAAAATAGCGAGTTCAAACTCCAGCCATTTTTCTTTATTTTGTTTTATGAAGGCGACTTCTCTCATTGCAGGCTAAAATATAAAATATGTCAGAATTATCTATTAATACAACACAAAATGTTAGAATAAATTTTATTGCCGCTTCGCCGGGCGAACGTATCGGATCTTATTTTATAGATCTGGGTATCAAAGTTGCCTATGTCACGGTGATTTCCCTTGTGTTTTTTTATTGGTTAAATTTCGATAAATTATTCCAGACCTTAGATAATTGGTCGAAGTTTTCGATCGTTTTGATCCTTTATTTCCCGTTTTTTATTTATTCCTTAACCTTAGAAAGCATTTTTGAAGGGCAAACCATCGGGAAAAAATTAGTCAAAATAAAAGTCGTAAAAATAGACGGTTATCAGGCAGGATTTGGAGATTATTTAATGCGCTGGTTTTTCAGGCTGGTAGACATTACACTTTTGTATGGAATAGTGGCAGTGGTAAGTGTTGTTTCGAGTAAAAAAGCGCAAAGATTAGGCGATATGGTTGCGGGAACTGCCGTTATAACTTTAAAAAATAAAATCAATATCAGTCATACAATTCTTGAAGAAATAGGAGATTCTTATGTACCTACTTATCCTTTGGTGATTAAATTATCTGATAATGATATGCGAATTATTAAAGAAACATTTCAAAATGCCGAGGCAAGACATGATCATGAAGTCATTTATAAATTGGTGGCTAAGATTGAAAGTGTAACAGGAATTAAAAACCAATCAGGTAACAACAGTGATTTCCTGAGGGTTATTTTGAAAGATTACAATTTCTATACGCAGAATATGTAATTAATTCGGTTTTTAATGAGTGTTTATTTAGAATTTCGTAACTTTGAGTATGCGCTTATTTTACAAATTTAGAGCGTATTTTTTATAAAAAGGCGAATCCGAAAAGCCAAAGAGTAGGAAAATTTTAACTTAAATACCATGAACTTCACAAAAGTTATTACCGTAATAGTACTACTGTTCGTTTCTGTTTTTACTTTCGCTCAGGGCGGAAAAAAGCTGGATAAAATAATTAAAAGAGATTATCAGATCATTGAATGTACGATTGCTAAAATGTCTGACAAAACGGTTGAATATTCTTTGCCGGGAGAAACAATGCAAATCGCGCTTGATGTATCTCAAATTGCCAGAATTGATTTTGCCAGCGGTCGTTCGCAAACTTTTGATGTCTCTGCAGGAACTGCAACATCAGATAATACAGGTCAGGTAATTGCTGCTGCAGAAATGAAACCCAATACAATTGCCGTTCTGCCGGTTCCTTACGTGAATTCCGGTACTATGGAGAGTTCTGAGGAGATGGCGAAATTTGCTCAAAATGACCTTTATAATAAACTGTTAGACAAATCTGCAAACCTTTTTCCGCTTACGGTTCAGGACTTAAGAGTGACCAACAGCCTGTTGCATAAAGCGGGAATCGATTATAAAAATATCGATGAAACGCCAATTGAGGATCTTCAGAAAATCCTGGGAGTTGATAATGTTATTGCTGCTAAAGTTTCGTTTACTATTACTGAAGGTTCTACGGCTTCGACTTACAACAGCGGAAATGCTAAAGTAAGTGACAATAACAAAAAGGTAAAAACGAGCGATATTTCGACAACAACGGCCAGTAATCAGACTTACTATAATTACATGGTTTATTTTGACATGTATAAAAACGGAACCAAAATTTACTCTCAAACCCGTAAACCTTTCCTGAATATAAAAGACAGCTGGATGGATTCTATTACGTATTTATTAAAAAGAAGTCCAATTTACGTAAAGAAATAAGGGCTAAATGGAAAAATTTAAATCTAAAACGGATCTCTGGTTTGTCCTGTTTTTAATTTTACTCTTTGGACTAATCCTGGTAAGATTAATATATGACCGAAGCTGGATTGGTTTTGGTTTTATACTTTTGGTATCCGCTTTTATAGTTCATATATTTTTGACTACTTATTACACTATTAAGGATAATAAAGTATTGATAAAATGTGGTTTCTTTTATAATTTGGCAATTGAAATTAAAGATATTAAGAAGGTTTCCGAAAGTTATAATATCATAAGTTCACCCGCGCTTTCTTTTGACAGACTCGAAATTGTATATGATAAGTTGGATACAGTTTTGATTTCGCCAAAAGATAAACTTAGGTTTATTGATACGATTAATAAGATAAACCCTCAAATAGAAATAAAAATAAAGGATCAAAAACGACATAATTAATTCGGTTTTTGAATGTTTGTATCTGTACCTTTGCACCTAAAAAAAACAGCATGTTTCATTTATTAGATCTTATCGGTACAATGGCTTTTGCAATGTCAGGCGCTTTAACGGCAATGCATAAAAAGCTGGATCCGTTTGGTGTTTTTATTATTGCTTTTGTTACGGCCGTTGGTGGCGGTACGCTTCGTGATGTTTTAATAGGCAGAACACCGGTAGGATGGATGCTGAATTTGCAATATGTTTATGTGATAATCTTAGGTTTTGGCTTCGCAATTCTGTTTAGAAAAAAGTTTGACAGATTAAGAACTTCCTTGTTTTTGTTTGATACTATCGGACTTGGGGTTTTTACTTTAATAGGTCTTGAAAAAGGACTTGAAAAGGGTTTGCATCCTGTTATTTGTATTGCCTTGGGAACTATGACAGCTTGTTTTGGCGGTGTAACACGCGATATTTTGTGTACCGAAATTCCAACAATATTCAGAAGGGAAATTTATGCTACGATCTGTATTTTTGGCGGTATCGTATTTTTTGCGCTAAAAAAACTGAATTTAGATAATGATATTTTATACTTAACAACTTCAGTTATCATAATTACTGTTCGATTATTGGCGGTAAAATTCAAATGGTATTTACCGGCATTTGATCACAAATAACAGCTTTTGCAAATCAATCATCACATTCATTTTGGTAAATGAGGGTAGCAGAGTCAGAGTCATGATTTTGTACTTCAATTACTGAGTCGTCGAATTATTGCTTAAATGCTGAACAAGCAGAAAAACATAAGTTATCAGATCGCAATAAAATCAAGAGTATTAGACGCTGCGTTGTACTACTTCAAAAATTCTTTCGTCTTCACATTTTAATGTTTTAGACGGGAATTTCATTAATAAAGCATAATCATGGGTTGCCATGATAATCGTTTTGCCGTTTGCGTTGATCTTTTTTAATACTTCAAGAACTTCAGAACTTGTTTGCGGATCAAGGTTTCCGGTTGGTTCATCTGCCAGGATAAATTCAGGATCGTTTAACAAGGCTCTTGCAATAGCAACACGCTGTTGTTCTCCTCCGGAAAGCTGATGCGGCATTTTGTTGGTATAATCTTTCATGCCCACTTTATCCAGAACTTCATCAATTTTACGTTCCATTCCTTCTTTATCAACCCAGCCAGTAGCACGCAATACAAAAAGCATATTGTCTTTTACGGAACGGTCCGGAAGCAATTTGAAATCCTGAAATACAATCCCGATTTTACGTCGCAAATACGGAATATCATTTTCTTTTAAAGTAGCCAAATCAAATTCAACGATATGACCTTCACCTTCACTTAAAGGCAAATCTCCGTACAATGTTTTTAGAAAACTACTTTTTCCGGAACCTGTTTTTCCAATAACGTAGATAAACTCGCCGTGGTTAACATCTAAATTAATATGAGATAAAATTTTTCTTCCTTCCTGATATATAGTGACTTCTTTAAGAGACAGTACGGTTTGTGACATAATAAATTGATTTGATTGGTAAAAGTAATAAGATAACGGTTGTATTCAAAATAAATTTGAATCATTTCTTATAAAATATCGAAATGAATTTTATAACCATATAAGAGATATATGTTCATTTTAGATTAGTAACGCTAAAATTTTTATTTGTAGCAACTTAATGATTTACTATCGAAAAGAAGTTGCTAAAGCTCCTAACTTATAATTACTTATATGACTTATATGGTTTCAGCTTAATTTCTAAATAAGCATTGTTAAAATATTTGTTTATAATAAAAGCTTAAAACGTTTCGTTATAAACGGTATAAAATGATACATTTGAATACTAAATATAATTAAAATGCGTAAACTTTCCTGGTTCTTTTTATTACCAATTATCCTCATCTCGACCATAGTTTCGGCACAAAAATCGGCTATTTATACTTATGATTTAAAGGATTTTGACAAAGCACTGGCTTTATACAATGACAAACAATATGCTTCGGCACAACTTATCTTTGAGTCTGTAAAAAATAATGCCACAACCGAAGAAGTTCAGTCAGATTGTGCGTATTATATCGCCAATTGCGCCATTAGAACCAATAAAGCAAACGCTGATGCGCTGATGGAAAAATTCGTTACCGATTATCCTACAAGCACCAAACAAAATCAGGCGTATATCGAAGTGGCGCAGTATTTCTTCGAACAGGGAAATTATCCAAAAGCGTTGCAATGGTTTGATAAAGTAGACGAAAGTTACATGAGCAAATCTGATTCGGATAAATTCAATTTCCAGAAAGGATACAGTTATTTTAATGCCAAAAAGAAAAAGGAAGCAACAACTTATTTTAATAAAGTCGTTAATTCTCCTGAATTTGGTTCTCAGGCCAAATATTATTTAGGATTTATGGCTTATGAAGGCGACGATTATAAAGAAGCAACCAAATATTTTGATGAAGTTTCAGGGGAAGAAAAATACAAAGAAAAGCTTTCGTATTATCAGGCTGATATGAATTTCAAATTAGGGAATTTCCAGAAAGCCATTGATCTGGGACAAAAAGCTATGGCGAAATCAAATGCGCTTGAAAAATCTGAACTGAACAAGATTATCGGAGAAAGTTATTTCAACCTCAAACAATACGATAAAGCGATTCCGTTTTTAGAGCAATATGCTGGTAAAAAAGGAAAATGGAGTAATACTGATTTCTATCAATTGGGTTATGCGTATTATGAGCAAAAAGACTATGAGAAAGCAATTTCCCAATTCAATAAAATTATCGAAGGAAAAGATTTTGTAGCTCAAAATGCCTATTACCATTTAGGTTTGAGTTATTTGAATACGGGTAAAAAACAAGAAGCCCTGAATGCTTTTAAAAATGCTTCTGAAATGGATTTTAATGCACAAATTCAGGAAGATGCAGCTCTAAATTATGCTAAAGTGAGTTATGATATCGGAAACGCTTATCAGACTGTTCCGGCAATTTTACTTGATTTCTTAAAGAAATATCCAAACAATTCAAGTAAATCAGAAGTAGAAAAATTATTGGTGGATTCTTATATTTCGACTAAAAACTACAAGGAAGCTTTGACTTTATTAGAGAAAAACAGAACAGCAGAAAATAAAGCGGCGTATCAGAAAGTACTTTTCTATAGAGGTATAGAATTGTATAATGAATCGAATTATCAGGAAGCGGGAAAAATGTTCAAAAGTGCCATCAGCGAACAAAAAACGCCTGAGTTCACAGCGCGTGCCACTTTCTGGAAAGCAGAGACAGAATACGTGACAGGTGATTTTCAAAATGCATTATTGACGTACAAACAGTTTGTTGGGCAGGCCGCAGCAAAAACGACAGACGAGTATAAAAACATCAATTACAATATTGGATATACTTATTTTAAACTAAAAGAATACGATCAGGCAGGAAATTCTTTTCAGGCGCAAATCGACAATTCTAAAGCAGATAAAGTTCGTTTGAATGATTCGTATTTGCGTTTAGGAGATTCTCGTTTTGTTACTTCAAAATATACTGCAGCAAATGAAGCTTACGCAAAAGCAATTGAAGGAAAAGGAGTTGATGCTGATTATGCGCAGTTCCAAAAAGCGATGTCTTTTGGTTTTATGTCAAAAAATGATAAAAAAATTAGCGAGCTGAATAATTTCCTTCAGATGTATAAAAAATCAGAATACCGTGATGATGCTTTATATGAATTAGGAAATAGTTATGTGGCAGACAAAAAGAATGATCTGGCTCTAAAAACCTACGATCAGTTAATTTCTGAATATAAAAACGGTGCCTTTACTTCAAAATCAATTTTAAAACAAGGATTGATTTATTATAACTCAGATCGTGAAGATCAGGCATTAGCTAAATTTAAAAAAGTAGCTGCAGAATTCCCGAAAACTCCGGAAGCTTTAGAAGCAGTTTCGACAGCAAGATTGATCTATGTTGATTCAGGAAAAGTAGATGAATATGCCACATGGGTTCGTACGTTAGACTTTGTTGCCGTTACAGATGCAGAATTGGACAACGATACTTATGATGCCGCTTTTAGACAATACAGCCAAAACAACAGCAAACAGGCCATTACTGGTTTTGTGGGTTATATCACTAAGTTTTCAACGGGACTTCATTCTTTAGAAGCTAATTATTATTTGGGACAATTGTATTATGCTGAAGGCTCTGAAACGAAATCAGTTGCCAATTATCAATACGTAATCGATCAGCCAAGAAACGAATTTACAGAGAAATCTTTAATGAAATTAGCGCAGATCTTCCTAAAAGCAAAAGATTGTGATCAATCGGTTCCGGTTCTGACAAGATTAGAAAATGAATCTGATTCATCTCAAAACAAAAGCTTTGCACAGGCGAACCTGATGAAGTGTTATTATGACAAGAAGGATTATGACAATGCAGTCGTTTATGCTGACAAAGTACTCGAAAATGTAAAAGCGGATGCAAATGTAAAAGCGGATGCTCAGATCATCGTGGCGCGTGCAGCAATGCAAACGGGTGATGAAGACAAAGCTAAAGCAGCTTACGCAAAATTATCAGCAACATCAAAAGGAGAATTGGCCGCAGAAGCATTGTATTATGATGCGTACTTTAAAACCAAAGAAGGCAAATTTGATGCTTCGAATGTTTCAGTTCAGAAACTGGCAAAAAACTATTCAGCTTTTAAATATTACGGAGCGAAGAGTTTGGTCTTAATGGCAAAAAACTTTTACGGTTTAAAAGACAGTTATCAGGCAACTTACATTTTAGATAACGTAATCAACAATTTTACCGATTTTCCGGATGTTGTCGAAGAAGCTAAAAAAGAGTTGGCTGCGATAAAAGCAGAAGAAGCTAAAACGAATTCGTCGATCAATAAATAGTTAAATGTTAGATGTAAAATGTGAACACAAGGGCATTTTACATTTCACAAATTACATTTCACAATAAAAAAAATATGAGTTTACCTTTTTATATAGTTGATGTTTTTGCTGATAAAAAATATGCCGGTAATCAATTGGCAGTTTTTATGGATGCAGGAAAATTAAGTTCAGCAGAAATGCAGCAAATTGCGCGCGAAATTAATTTCGCCGAAAGCACTTTTATCACCAAACTTGATATAGAAAATAATAAAGCCGAGATAAAAATATTTACCCCATCTCAGGAAATGCAATTTGCGGGACATCCAATAATTGGGACTTCATGGGTTTTGATGAATAAAGTATTTAATGATGCTCCGGAGCATATAAAATTAAATGTTCCAATTGGACCCATTTCAATTCATCAATCTGAAGGTTTGATTTGGTTAAAAGCAGCTCAGCCTAAATTTTGGGATATTTTTGCAAAAGAAGATTTTACAGTTTTTAGTAATCTGAAAAATCATGATTTCGAAAATCAATTTCCTATTCAGGAAGTAACCACCGGAAGTGCCTTTGTAATGGTTGGATTAAGCAGTAAAAGAGCGTTGGAAAATTTAGTCGTAGACAAAGATAAAATGGAACAATGGCTTAAAAATAATTGTAAAACAAGCCACAGGGCTTTATATTTTTATTATTTAGAAGGGTCAAAATTATTTAGCAGAATGTTGTGTATCGAACACAATCAATTGGTAGAAGATGCAGCAACGGGAAGCGCGAGTACTTGTTTACAGGCTTTTTTATTAAAATATCACAAACCTGAATTTGAATTGATTAATTATCAGGGAGATTATATCGGTCGTCCGTCTGAGATTTATTTTAACGGAAGTGTAACTGACAATCAGTTTGATATTAAAATAGGCGGAAAAGCGCAGTTTATAGCAAAAGGAGATTGGGAAGCTTAGAATTAGAGAATTTGTTAATTAGAAAATTAGATAATTGTAAAATGTGAAAAGTAAGCTGTAAGACACTTTGCATTTCACAGAATACATTTTACAAAATAAAAGAAATATGAAAATTAATTGCCATAATAAAATCATCATTTTACTAGTGTTATTTGTTGTCCAGATTTCGTTTTCTCAGACTAAAAAAGAGGAAACTATAGGAACAGAAACTGTAAACGTGGTAAAACCGTATTCGCCAACGATTTCAGATGCTTTTAAAATAAAAGAAACTCCTTCGCTTGACGACACCGGAAATCAGCCTAAAGAAACTATAAAATATAGTATTTTGTCAGTTCCTGTAGCTTCTACATTTACGCCTTCAAAAGGAAAAGCTGAAGGTGTTGAGAAATCTAAAAAAGAAAAATTGTTTAATAATTATGCGACTTTGGGAGTTGGAAATTATGGTACTTTAAATGCTGAATTATTCATAAATCAGGATTTAGGAAACAATGATTATGTGGCCGGAATGTTCCGTCACCATTCGTCTCAAGGCGGTATTAAAGGTGTAGATCTTAATGATGAGTTTTATGATACAGCATTAAATGTAGGGTACGGAGTAAACAATCGTGACATGTCCTGGAATATTGATTTGGGCTACCAAAATCAATTGTACAACTGGTATGGTTTACCGGCTGAATTTGGTTCGACTTTGGCAGGACAAACCCGTGATGATCTAATTAGAGGTATTAACCCGAATCATTCTTATAATACCATTTCGTTAGGTGGAAATATCGAATTTAATGAAGGGGTTTTTAGTAAAATCTCTACGAAGTTTACCCATTTTTCAGATAGTTTTTCTTCTTCAGAGAATCGCTTTTATGTAAAACCTTCTTTCAAGGTTGAAGTAATGGATCAATCAATTAATACTAATATTATTGTGGATCACGTAAGTGGATCTTTCGAACATAATTATACTAGAGATAATACGCAACCTCTAAAATACAGTTTGACGAATTTTGGAATCGAACCAAGTTTTGTAATTCTTGAAAACGACTGGACACTTGAATTAGGAGCTGGTTTGTTTTATGGGCTGGATTCTGAAAACAGCGGAAACAAGTTTTATATTTATCCAAAAGTAAATGCTTCGTATAAATTAGTAGGCGATTTAATGATTTTCTACACAGGAGTAAATGGTGGTTTAGAGCAAAACTCTTATGCTGATTTTGTAAACGATAACCCGTTTTTATCGCCAACATTAAATATGAAACCTACGAATAATCAATATACTGTTTTTGCAGGTTTAAAAGGTAAATTGGCCAACAATATCAATTATAATCTTACCGGTTCGTACCTGAATGAAAAAGATAAAGCGTTATATAAAGGCAATGATTATACAGAGGATTTTTCGAATCAGAATTATGCTTTCGGAAACTCTTTTGGAGTAGTTTATGATGACGTAAGAACCTTCCGTTTTTATGGAGAATTAAAAGCTGATTTTTCAAGAAATGTATCTTTCGGAATCAACGGAACTTTTAATAGTTACAAATATGACGGTATTGAAGCATGGAATTTACCATCGATGAAATTAAGTTCGAATCTAGATGTAAATATCACAAAACAATGGTACGCAGGATTGAACGTTTTCTATGTAGGAGAACGTAAAGACATGCAATCGAATCTGGATTTAGGAACAGATCCGGTTATTACGAAACTAAAAAGTTATTTTGATGCCAATGCACATTTAGGATACAAATACAACGAACGTCTGACTTGTTTTCTTAAGCTTAATAATATCGGAAATCAGGCGTACGAAAAATGGCTGAATTATCCTGTACAAGGATTTCAGGTGTTAGCAGGTGCCAATTATAAATTCGATTTTTAAGGAATATTTGCCACGAAGGCGCTAAGACAAAGTTTTTTTAAGCCACGAATTCACGAATTAATTTTAACTAAATTCGTGAATTCGTAGCTAACTTTTTTTTACGATCTTTGCGACTTAGCGCCTTTGTGGCATACAACCTATGACTTTCAAACAAAAAATACATTCTCATTACCTGCAAATGGTTCAGGACCGAATTGATGTTTTCAGGGACATGATTTCGGTATTGACTGAAGATTCTAAAAACGATGCCAAAGGTTCTGCCGGCGATAAGCACGAAACCGCTTTGTCGATGATGCATATCGAACAGGAAAAACTCACCAACAAACTAAAAGAAGCAATAACCCAAAAAGCGATTTTAGATAAAATAGATGCCTCAAAAACTACTGAAAATATTATTTCAGGCAGTTTGGTAAAAGCCAACGGAATTTATTTGTACGTAAGCGTTGCACTTCCTAAAATTGCAATTGATGGTATCAATGTTATTGCATTGTCCCCTCAATCTCCGCTTGGTTCTCATTTGATGGGAAATAAAGTCGGGTTCGAATTTGAGATTAATGGAACAAAGTATTTAATTCAGGAAATCAATTAAGGGAATGGATTACATGTACTTAATATGTAGTTTTTCATTTTTTATTTCAGCTTTTGCTTTTTATAAAATACACAAACTCTGGCATAAGGATGTTACTGAAAATGACAAACTTTATAAATTTCAGGTTAATTTTCAATCTTTCAAAAATTGGATGGGAATCGTAGTATTGATAATAGCGGGAATAGTCTACTTTTTTAAAGCAATGCCTTAGTTAAAAGAAGATTTTTATATGACGACATAAATAAATGACCTTTGTAAAAGTTTTAAACTTTGACAAAGGTTTGTTTGTACAAAGAATGTCTACACAATCCCTCATTCCTTAGGATGACAAAGGGCTTCGAAAGAAACATTCATATTATTAATTTTTGTCGAGTTCCTGGTGCGATCTTTCATTCGTCAAAATGAAAAACTTAAAAGCTGTTTCTTGCTAGTAAAACAACAATTTCTAAACCGCTTTTGTTCTTCTCTTTGTGAATCTTTTAATCAATTTATCATATTGTGAGTTTTAATTCAATTATTCCTTTAAAACCTTGCGTTCTGTACTCCGTTTAATCTCAAAATTGAAATTTTCAAGTTCAGGGCTTTTTTTAGTGTTAAAATTTTACATTTTATATGTAAAAATCGATTTATGGTTTTAAATTATAACTGAAATAAAGATTTGTGTTTTTCAATTGTAACCGATACCGCATCTTTGCCTTGTCAAAATAAAATTTATAATAAAAAATATATAGTTATGTGTGGAATCGTATGTGCCTTTGATCTAAAACAAAAAGCCGAAACCTTAAGACCTCAAGTATTAGAAATGTCTAAAATCATTCGTCACCGCGGACCGGACTGGAGCGGAATTTACAGCAATGATAAAGCAATACTTTCTCACGAGCGTTTGGCGATTGTAGATCCAGCTTCAGGAAAACAACCTTTATTTACAGAAGATAAAAAATTGGTTTTGGCTGCAAATGGTGAAATTTACAACCACAGAGAATTGCGTAAACAATTTGAAGGGAAATATAACTTTCAAACAGAAAGTGACTGTGAAGTAATCTTGGCACTTTACAAAGAAAAAGGACCTCACTTTGTAGATGAAATGAACGGAATCTTTGGGTTTGCGATTTATGATGTAGAAAAAGATGAGTATTTTATCGCTCGTGATCATATGGGGATTATTCCATTATACATTGGTTGGGATCAACACGGAACTTTTTATGTAGCTTCTGAATTGAAAGCTTTAGAAGGATATTGCACGAAAATTGAGTTATTTCCTCCGGGACATTATATGACAAGCAAAGACGGTGAATTTGTACAATGGTACAAAAGAGACTGGACAGATTATGATGCTGTAAAAGACAACGAAACAAGTATTCCCGCGATTAAAGAAGCACTTGAAGCAGCGGTTCACAGACAATTAATGAGTGATGTTCCTTACGGAGTTTTACTTTCAGGAGGTTTAGATTCGTCTATTACTTCGGCTGTAGCCAAAAAATTTGCACAAAAACGTATTGAGTCAGATGATACAACAGATGCCTGGTACCCACAATTGCACTCTTTCTCAGTAGGATTAGACGGTTCTCCTGATTTAGCGGCAGCTCAAATTGTGGCAAAACATATCGGAACGATTCACCACGAAATTAAATTTACAATTCAGGAAGGTTTAGATGCAGTTCGTGATGTAATTTACAACTTAGAGACTTATGATGTAACTACAGTTAGAGCTTCAACACCAATGTGGTTAATGGCGAGAGTTATTAAATCAATGGGGATTAAAATGGTATTGTCAGGTGAAGGTGCAGATGAGTTGTTTGGAGGGTATTTATATTTCCATAAAGCGCCAAATGCTAGAGAATTTCACGAAGAAAACGTTCGTAAATTAGGCAAACTGCACATGTATGATTGCTTGCGTGCGAACAAAAGTTTAGCAGCTTGGGGAATCGAAGGTCGTGTTCCTTTCTTAGATAAAGAATTTATGGATGTTGCGATGCGCATCAACCCACAAGATAAAATGATCAACAAAGAGCACCCGATGGAAAAATGGGTAGTTCGCAAAGCTTTTGAAGATATGCTGCCGGAAAGTGTAGCATGGAGACAAAAAGAGCAATTTTCTGATGGAGTAGGATACAGCTGGATTGATACTTTGAAAGAAGTGGTAGCCAAAGAAGTTTCAGATGAACAATTGGCAAATGCAAGATTCAAGTTCCCATTGCAGACACCAACTTCTAAAGAAGAATATTACTACCGTTCGATCTTTACAGAACACTTTCCAAGTGACGCTGCAGCTTTATGTGTGCCTCAGGAAGCAAGTGTAGCTTGTAGTACTAAAATCGCTTTAGAGTGGGACGAAGCCTTCAAAAACATGAACGATCCTTCAGGAAGAGCAGTTGCCAGCGTGCATGATGATGCTTATGCGAAAGCATAAATAGGAATTATTAGAATTAGTATATATTATTTTTCCGAAAGACGTTCTCAGTATTGAGGACGTTTTTCTTGTCTAATAATGTTAAATTATATTATTTCAGATACTTAATTTTTTTTTTGAGCAATTGTTTAAGTTTCTTTTTTATATTTGACATTGGCTGAAATAAAAACAAATCGCCTGTATTGTAACTGTACAACTACAGAAACAATGAGATTACTACAGTTATTTTGGCTAAAAATCAGATCATTATAAGAGGATTTATACCTGTCTCACTTTGTTTTGATGTGAGTAAAAAAAATGAAATAAATAAAAATAGAATAGTATGTCTGGATTATTGGCCGTTATTGGTAAAGGAAAAGACCCGCAACTCGTAAAAGAGCTTTCTAAAAGAATGTCGCATCGTGGTCCTGATGAACGTGATTTGCATATTATGGAAAATGGCAGTATTATATGCCATGAAAGCCTGTCGATTATTGATTTGAAATCAGGTAAACAGCCAATTCAGGGAACCAACAAAGCCTGGATGGTTCATGATGGTGAAATATACAATTATCAGGAATTAAAAGATACAGTATTAAAAAATCATACGTTTAGAACAAAATCAGATTCAGAAGTGATTGTGCATCTGTATGAAGAATTTGGATACAAGTTTTGCAATATGCTTGATGGCGATTTTGCTTTTGTAATTATCGACGGCGATAATTATATTGCAGCCAGAGATGCAGTGGGTGTTAAGCCCTTATATTACGGATTAGATGAACGAGGAAGAATCTATTTTTCTTCAGAAATGAAATCAATTGCAGATCAGTGTAAATCGTTTTCAACTTTTCCTCCCGGGCATTATTACACAGGAAAAACAGGTTTTGTAAAATATTACAATCCTGAATACGAAGATCATTCAAATGCTAATCAGGCATTAGATCTTAATCTGGTTCGTGAATCATTGATACAGGCTACTCGTAAACGTTTAATGAGCGAAGTGCCGGTTGGAGTTTTGCTTTCAGGAGGTTTAGATTCTTCGTTGACATCAGCAATTGCAGCACGTTTGCTGAAAGAAAACGGAGAGAAACTACATTCGTTTTCTATTGGTTTAGATGCTGATTCTCCAGATAATAGTGCGGCAAGAAAAGCAGCTGAATTTTTGGGTACAGAACATCATGAGATACATTTTACAGTAGAAGAAGGTGTTGCTATTTTAGAAAAAGTCATTTATCATATCGAAACTTACGATATCATTTCGGTACGATCAGGAGTGCCAATGTATTTACTGTCAAAAGCAGTAGCTGATCAGGGAATTAAGGTGATTCTTTCCGGAGAAGGTGCTGATGAGGTTTTTGGAGGTCATTTGTATTTTAGAAATGCACCAACAGCAGAAGAATTTCAGGATGAAACCATCGAAAGAGTTCAGAAATTGTTTACCGCAGATTTATTACGTGCTGACAAGACAACAATGGCACACGGATTAGAAGCCAGAATCCCGTTTTTAGACAAAGATTTTTTAGACGTTTCTATCCGAATTAAAACAGAAGAAAAACAGCCAAAAACGTACGATGGTATTGAGAAGTACGTTTTAAGAAAAGCATTTGATACGCCTGAAAATCCTTATTTGCCAACTGAAATTTTATGGAGACAAAAAGAACAGTTTTCTGATGGTGTAGGATACAATTGGGTTGATGGATTAATTGATTATTGCGCCTCACAAGTAACTGATGAGCAATTGGCAGGAGCAAGTGCAGAGTTTCCGTACAACTCGCCAACAACGAAAGAAGCTTATTTTTACAGATCCGTTTTTCATAAGTTTTATCCACAGGTTAGCGCTGCGCAAACCGTTCGAAAATGGATTCCAAAATGGCAGGAAAATCAGGACCCAAGCGGAAGAGCAAATGCAGCACACGTAAAAGCAGATGTTGAGATTGCTAAAGCCGGAGTAGCGGTTTAAAACTCCAAAAAAAATAAATTTCAAATTTCAGTTTTGGAAGGAAATAAAAAGAATCCGAAAGAGCATTTAAAGTGTTTATTTCGGATTTTTTTTATGCCTGAATTTTAGTTTTACGGTTTACCGTAAATTACTAAAAGTAAGTTAATGTTAATATCGTATTTAGGAAAAAAGCTATATTTGATTACCAAAAATTAACTAATACTTTAACTAGAATCTATGAGAAACTTACTATTAAGCAGCGTGTTATGCTGTTCTCTTGTTTCATTTTCTTCTGTTTATGCGCAGAAAAAGACAGAAGCTCCAAAATACATTAAAAATGTAGAAGGTGTAAAAGAATATTCGTTGAATAACGGATTGAAAGTTCTTTTAATTCCGGATGCTTCTCAAAGCAATATGGTCGTAAATATTGTTTACAATGTGGGTTCCAGAAATGAAGGTTATGGCGAAAAAGGAATGGCTCATTTATTAGAGCATATGCTTTTTAAGAGTACTAAAAATTTAGGAGACATAAAAAAAATGCTTTCTGATAAAGGAGGAAATGCAAACGGAACAACATGGCTGGATCGTACTAATTATTACGAAATTTTTCCCTCTAATGATGAAAATCTAAAATGGAGTATCGAAATGGAAGCAGATCGAATGATCAACGCGACTATTTTGCAGGCAGATTTATCTAAAGAGTTTTCGGTGGTAAGAAACGAATTTGAAATAGGAGAGAATAATCCGGATCGTGTATTACAGGAAAGAATACTTTCGACAGCTTATTTGTGGCACAATTACGGAAATAGTACTATTGGGAGTAAAGAAGATATAGAAAGGGTAAAAGCAACTACGCTTAGAGCTTTTTACGAAAAGTATTATCAGCCTGACAATTCTACATTAATAATTGCAGGTAAGTTTGATGAGCAAAAAGCATTACAATATGTTGGGCAATATTTTGGAGCTATTCCAAAACCAAAAAGAGTTTTGGATAAAACGTATACCGTTGAACCTGCACAAGATGGTGAAAAATTTGTAGAGCTTAACAGGGCAGGAGACAGCAAGAATATTGGAGCTGTGTATCATACGGCAGCTTATGTAGATAAGGATTATGCTGCAATTGATGCTTTGGGCGAGATTTTAACTTCAGATCCATCCGGATATTTGTATAAATCATTAATAGAGACTCAAAAAGTGTCTAGTGTTTATTATTGGCAGCCAACAACCAGAGACGCAAGTTATGTATATTTTGGCGTAGCGGTTCCTAATGATAAAGATATCAAAGCTACTAAAGAATTAGTAAGAACAGAGTTGGATAAAATTGCAACGACTAAATATACTGATGAAGATGTAGCCAGAGCAAAAGCAAAAATTATAAAACAACTTGACGGTATAAAAAACAATACCATTTCGTTTGCCATAAATCTTACGGAAATTGTTGGAGCTGGAGATTACAGATTAGGGTTTTTATATAGAGATGTTGTCGAAAATCTAACCAAAGAAGATATACAAAGAGTTGCTGAGAAATATTTTAGAAGCAACAATAGAACAGTTGGTATATTTATTCCGTCTAAGGATGAGCAAAGACTAAAGCCTGTTGAATATACAGATGAGCAAATAGTGGCGGTAACAAAAGATTATAAAGGAAAAGCTTTAGAAAAAGAAGCTGCTGCATTCGAAGCTTCTATCAAAAATTTAAAACAAAATTTTGTAGAAGGAAAACTTAGTAACGGAGCAAAATATGGCTTAATCAAAAAAGAAATAAAAGGCGGAAAAGTTCAGGCTGCTTTTAAATTTCCGGTAAGTAACGAAAAAGATTTAGAGGGTAAAGAGGATGTAGGAGCTATACTTGCTCAATTAATGAAAACAGGTACCAAAACCAGAACTAAAGAACAAATTAGTGATCAGTTAGATCAACTAAAATCAAGTCTGTACTTTGACTATTCAGGGCAAACTTTGTCAATCAACATTAATACTTACAAAGAAAGTTTTAAGGGCGTAATGGAAATTTTGGGAGATTTGCTGGTGAATGCTACTTTTCCTGAAAATGAATTAACTAAGACAATCAATGAATACAATACTTATTTAGAATCTAATCTTAATGATCCTCAGTCGATTGCTTTTATCGAAGTTTCAAGATTAACATCGAACTATCCAAAAGGAAGTATTTTTTATACCTCGACCGTTCAGGAGCAAATTGATGCTTACAAAAAAATAAAACAATCTGAAATCGTTGATTTTTACACCAATATCTTTGGAGGAAATAACGGAGTAGGAACTGTTGTCGGAGATTTAGATGCAAAAGAAACGGGACAAATTCTTGAAAATACTTTTGGCAAATGGAATTCTAAGTCAAAATATGTTTTTGCATTGCCAACGTATTCAGAGACTAAAAAGATAGACAAAGATTATATTACTCCAGACAAGGAAAATGCGGTGGCAACAGGTAAAATTGCTTTTAAAATGAATTTGAAAAGCCCGGATTATCCTGCATTTGTAATGGCGAATGAAATTCTTGGAAGTGGTGGTTTTTTAAGCGCGAGAATTCCAATGAGATTAAGAGAAAAAGAAGGAATTAGTTACGGCGCAGGTTCATTTATTAGTATTCCGGTTGTAAGCGAAGTTGCATTTTGGGAATATTACGCATTTCTGAATCCAACGAAAAAAGGTGCAGTTGAAGCAGCAACAAAAGAAGAAATTGCAAAAGCATTAAAAGACGGATTTACGGCTGAAGAAGTGAAATCAAATTTAGTTAGCTGGCTTAACGAAAGAAAAACAAGATTAGGAAATGATATGATGTTGATTAGTTTAACGAATAGCTATCTTCAATACGGAATTCCTTTAGAAGATTATGATGAACTTGAAGCTAAAGTTAAAGCCTTAAAAGTAGAAGATGTGAATGCAGTTTTGAGAAAGTATTTAAGCTTAGAAAAAATGACTTCGATTTATGTTGGTGATTTTAATAAGAAATAATAAAAAAGGAAAATTCCAATTTTGAAAATTCCAAATTCCAAATCCGAAATAACATTAAATGTTGCTTCGGATTTTGTTTTATGTAACTTAAGGTTTGGAATTTGGTCCCGAAGACTCGGGATAAAAATTGAGTTTATTTTTTGTTTTGGAATTGGGAATTTTAAAAAATTGGGATTTATTCTCAATTTAGAATTTTTTTTTGGTTTTTAAGACAATTGTGTTAATAACTTAAGTGCTTTAAATGGTATTTTAACGGATATATAATTTGCGTTTTTATATATTTGCGTGTTAGACAATAATTACATTTTTTAGAATAAATTATATGAGCGAAGAAATCAAGAAGAACAATTATTCAGCAGATAGTATTCAGGCATTAGAAGGAATGGAGCACGTAAGAATGCGTCCATCGATGTATATTGGAGATGTGGGTGTTCGAGGACTGCATCATTTGGTTTATGAAGTTGTAGATAACTCTATTGATGAGGCTATGGGAGGGCATTGTGATACTATTGGTGTTGCAATAAACGAAGATGGTTCTGTAAGCGTAGAAGATAATGGTCGTGGTATCCCGGTAGATATTCATAAAAAAGAAGGAGTTTCCGCATTAGAAGTTGTAATGACTAAAATTGGTGCCGGAGGTAAATTTGATAAAGATTCGTATAAAGTTTCCGGAGGTTTGCACGGTGTTGGGGTTTCAGTAGTAAATGCCTTGTCAAATCACTTGCGTGCCACTGTTCACAGTAGCGACGGAAAAGTATATGAGCAGGAATATGAAAAAGGTAAAGCGCTTTATCCGGTTAAACAAATCGGAGAAACCACTAAAAGAGGAACTATTGTAACTTTTTATCCTGACGAAACAATCTTTACCCAAAGCACAGAGTTTTCTTATGATACTTTGTCAGCTCGTATGCGTGAGCTTTCTTTCCTGAATAAAGGAATTACAATCACATTTACAGACAAAAGAGAAGTAGATGATAAAGGCGAATTTAAAGTTGAGGTTTTTCACTCTGATGAAGGTCTTAAAGAATACATTCGTTATTTAGATGGTAACCGTGAGCCAATTATTTCTCATGTAATCAGCATGGATCACGAAAAAGGTGAAATTCCGGTTGAGGTTGCCCTTATTTATAATACAAGTTATACAGAGAATATTTTTTCTTATGTAAACAATATCAATACGCACGAAGGAGGAACACATTTACAAGGTTTTAGAAGTGGTTTAACAAGAACCCTTAAGAAATATGCAGATGCTTCCGGAATGCTGGACAAGTTAAAATTCGAAATTTCGGGAGATGATTTCCGTGAAGGATTAACTGCTATTATTTCGGTAAAAGTACAAGAGCCTCAATTCGAAGGTCAGACAAAAACCAAGCTAGGAAACAGAGAAGTAGTTTCTCCCGTTTCTCAGGCAGTTGGAGAAATGTTGGAGAATTATCTGGAAGAAAATCCAAATGATGCCCGTATCATTATCCAAAAAGTAATTCTTGCTGCACAAGCCCGTCACGCTGCTAAAAAAGCACGTGAAATGGTACAGCGTAAAACCGTTATGGGTGGCGGTGGATTACCGGGAAAACTTTCAGATTGTTCTGAACAGGATCCTGCAAGATGCGAAGTTTACCTTGTCGAGGGAGACTCGGCTGGTGGAACGGCAAAACAAGGTCGTGATCGTAACTTTCAGGCAATTTTACCATTACGTGGTAAGATTTTGAATGTAGAGAAAGCGATGCATCATAAAGTTTTCGAAAACGAAGAGATTCGTAACATCTTTACTGCACTTGGAGTTACCGTGGGTACTGCAGAAGACAGTAAAGCCTTAAATCTTGAAAAACTAAGATACCATAAAGTAATCATCATGTGTGATGCCGATGTCGATGGTAGTCACATTTCTACCTTGATATTAACGTTCTTCTTCCGTTTCATGAAAGAACTGATCGAAGAAGGTCACGTTTATATCGCAGCGCCGCCTTTATACTTAGTTAAAAAAGGAAATAAAAAAGAATACGCATGGAATGACGTTCAACGTGATCAGGCAAACGAAAGAATGGGCGGAAGTGCCGGTATTCAGCGTTATAAAGGTCTTGGAGAGATGAATGCGGAGCAATTGTGGGAAACTACAATGGATCCAAGCTTCAGAACTTTACGTCAGGTAACTATTGATAGTTTGGCCGAAGCGGATAGAGTTTTTTCAATGTTAATGGGAGACGAAGTTCCGCCACGTAGAGAGTTTATCGAGAAAAATGCAGTGTACGCTAATATCGATGCATAATAAAATTTAGTCATCAATTCGTTTAATTGTTTAAATTTACTTAAACGATTAAACGAATTGTTCATTTATCAAATAAATTAATTAATAACCGATAAAGTATAAAATATGAAAGTTACCATTGTAGGAGCAGGAAATGTTGGAGCTACATGTGCAGATGTTATTTCTTATAGAGGAATTGCAAGCGAAGTAGTGTTGTTGGATATTAAAGAAGGTTTTGCCGAAGGGAAAGCATTGGATATTATGCAATGTGCGACAAATACAGGTTTTAATACCAAAGTGTCTGGCGTGACCAACGATTATTCTAAAACTGCCGGAAGTGATGTAGTAGTTATTACATCAGGAATTCCAAGAAAACCAGGAATGACCCGTGAAGAATTAATAGGTATAAACGCAGGAATTGTAAAAACAGTTGCCGAAAATGTACTGAAACATTCTCCAAATACCATAATAGTTGTAGTTTCAAATCCAATGGATACTATGACTTATTTAGCTTTAAAAGCTACAGGAGTGCCAAAAAACAGAATTATAGGAATGGGTGGGGCGTTAGACAGTTCACGTTTCAGAACGTATCTTTCTTTGGCTCTGGATAAGCCTGCAAATGATATCTCAGCAATGGTTATTGGAGGTCACGGTGATACCACTATGATTCCTTTGACTCGTTTGGCTTCTTATAACGGAATTCCGGTAACTGAATTTCTTTCAGAAGAAGTGTTGCAAAAAGTAGCTGCTGATACAATGGTTGGCGGAGCTACTCTTACAGGTCTTTTAGGAACATCAGCATGGTACGCGCCAGGAGCTTCTGTTGCTTATCTTGTAGATAGTATTTTAAATGATCAGAAGAAAATGATTGCCTGTTCTGTTTTTGTTGAAGGAGAATACGGGCAAAATGATATCTGTATAGGAGTTCCGTGTATAATTGGAAAAAATGGAGTTGAAGAAATTTTAGACATCAAATTAAATGACCAGGAAAAAGCTTTGTTTGCAAAAAGTGCAGATGCAGTTAGAGGCATGAATGATGCTCTGAAATCGATTTTAGTATAACGATTTTCGTAAAAAAGGGAAAAGACTGCACTTTTGCAGTCTTTTTTTTAAGATTAATTAATAAATAAATTGGTTAATCTTTTCGTTAATTATATATTTGCTCGGTTTAAAAAAAATGTGGTAATTCGTGATCTTGATTTTTTAGTTTTAAAAACTCACGTCAGGGCTTATTTTATGGGACTTTAAAACAAAAACAAACTATAAAACATAATTAATTTTTAGTAATAATGCAGAATAAAGGACTTATTAAATTTTTCGCAATTCTATTTGCATTGGTAAGTATTTACCAACTCTCGTTCACTTTTGTGGCAAATAATGTCAAAAGTGAGGCTAAAGCTTTTGCAGGAGATAATCCTGATAAAGAGCTAAAATATTTAGACTCTATTGGTAAAGAAAAAGTGTTTAATCTTGGTTTTTCGGATTTTACTTACAATGAAGTAAAAAACAAACAACTAAACAAAGGTCTTGACTTAGAAGGAGGAATCAACGTGATTCTTCAGATTTCTATCAAAGACGTTTTGAAAGGTTTAGCTAACAATTCTAAAAATCCGGTATTTAATAAGTCATTAGCCGACGCGTCTGCAAATTTAGAAGGAAATAAAACCTATTTAAATAAGTTTTTTGAAGCTTTTGAAGCGAATTCAAAAGGAACTGTAAAATTAGCTTCACCTGATATTTTTGCAAACAGAAGTTTGCAGGGAGAAGGTGGAATCGATTTTCAAATGTCTGATTCACAAGTTCAAAAAGTAATTAAAAGAAAAGTTGACGAATCTGTTGAAAGTGCTTTTAAAGTATTAAGAGAGCGTATCGATAAATTTGGTGTAACACAACCAAACATCCAGAAATTAGGTGAAACAGGAAGAATCTTAGTAGAGCTTCCAGGTGCTAAGGATGTAGACAGAATCAAGAAATTATTAGGTGGTAAAGCTCAATTAGAGTTTTGGGAAACTTATAAAATAGAAGAAATAGGGAACTTTTTGGTAGCAACTAACGAAGCACTAAAAAAGACTGAAATCAAAAAAACAGAAACTAAAACTGTTGCTAAAGATTCATTGAATGCTTTATTAACAGATGCAAAAGATTCAGTTGATACTAAAAAAGGAAACAACCCGTTATTTGACAAAATGTTAGGTCAGGGTGGTGGACCGGTTTTAGGTTATTTCGCTCCAAAAGATACTGCTGTAGTAAACGCGTATTTTAAAAGATCAGATATCAGAATTTTATTGGGAGCTGACCAACACTATGCAAAATTTGTATGGAGTAAGCCAACTACGATAAATGATGCAAAAGGAAAAAGCATTGAAGCTGTTGAATTATATGCATTAAAAGGAAACAGAGATAACGTTCCTGCTATGAGCGGTGGTGTTGTTACTGATGCAAAAGATACTTTTGACCAATTAGGAAAACCAGCTGTTTCTATGCAAATGAACAGTCAGGGTGCTAAAGTGTGGGAAGAATTAACAGGTAGAGCTTTTTCTCAAAAAAGTTATATTGCTATTGTTTTAGATGATATTGTTTATTCTGCTCCTGGTGTAACTAGTGGACCAATTGCAGGTGGAAGATCTGAAATTACAGGTTCATTTGATGTAGCTGAAACTAAGGATTTAGCTAACGTATTAAACGCAGGTAAATTGCCGGCTTCTGCAGATATCGTACAATCTACTGTTGTAGGACCATCTTTAGGTCAGGCTGCAATTGATGCAGGTACAGTTTCGTCTGTATTAGGATTTTTATTAGTTTGTTTATGGATGGTATTCTATTATGGTAAAGCAGGTTGGTATGCTAACCTTGCGTTATTATTAAACTTACTTTTCTTATTCGGAATTATGGCAAGTTTTGGTTTCGTACTTACATTGCCAGGTATTGCAGGTATTGTACTTACATTAGGTACTGCGGTAGATGCGAACATTATTATATTTGAAAGAGCAAAAGAAGAATTGCGTGAAGGTAAATCATTATCTGAAGCAGTTGCTGAATCTTACGGATGGCACGGAGCAATGCGTTCTATCATTGATGCAAACGTAACGCACGTTTTAACTGGAGCAATCTTGTTTATTTTCGGAACAGGACCAATTAAAGGTTTCGCATTAACGTTACTTATTGGTATCGTAACTTCGATGTTTACGTCAATTTTTATTGCTAGAATTTTTATCGACAGAAATATTGCTGGAAAAGGAGATTTGACTTTCTCTACAAAAATTACTAAAAACTGGTTTACTAATTTCCACTTTGACTTTATTAAAATCAAAAAATTCACTTACATCTTCTCTTCAATTGTAGTTGTAGTAAGTTTAACTTCTATCTTTTTTGTTAACGGATTAGATGAAGGTGTTGATTTTGTTGGAGGAAGAACATTTCAGGTAAAATTTGAAAAACCTGTAGATGCTACTGTAGTTGCAGATGAATTGTCTGCTGCTTTTGGAACTCCTGTTGAAGCTAAAATTTTAGGTGATGACGATCAGTTGAAAATCACAACAAAATATAAGATTAAAGAAGATGGTGTAGCTATCGACGAAGAAGTGAATCAAAAGTTATACAATTCATTACAAAAGTATTACCCAAACACTTCTTACGATAAATTCATCAACTCATTTGATGGTAAAAAAATCGGTGTATTGCAAGCTTCTAAAGTTGGAGCTTCTATCTCTGAAGATATCAAGACAAACTCTTACTGGGCAGTTCTTGGTGCAATGGCGGCTATTTTCTTATACTTAATGGTTTCTTTCCGTAAATGGCAATATTCATTAGGTGCGATTGCTGCTGTAGCGCATGACGTTATCTTTGTATTAGGAATTTACTCTTTATGTTATAAATTCATGCCATTCCACATGGAAATGGATCAGCACTTTATCGCTGCAATTCTTACTGTTATTGGTTATTCTATGAATGATACCGTAATTGTATTTGACAGGGTTAGGGAGTTTATTATCGGAAACCGTAAAGGTAGTTTCGAAGATATTGTAAACGCTTCTATTAATACTACTTTATCAAGAACGTTGAATACGTCATTAATGATGATCATTGTATTGTTGACGATGTTTATCTTTGGTGGAGAATCTATCAGAGGATTTATCTTCGCAATGTTGATTGGTATCGTTGTAGGAACTTATTCTTCATTATTTATCGCGACACCAGTATTGGTAGATACGATTTCAGGTGATGAGAAACATACAATCGAAGACAAGCATAATAAGATTTAATTAAAATCTTAGTGTATATAAAAAAGATCCGGCGTAAGCCGGATCTTTTTTTTTGTGCTTTGTTCTCTGTTGAATTGTATTTTTTTAAGTTCAGATAAAAGCTGTAGTGTTTGTTTTATGTGTTTGTTTCTCTGTATTAATTTGAGTGTAAAATGTTTGTATGCGGTCTTGCTAAAATGTCTTTTGAAATTAAAATGTTCTGGTTTAGCCCCGATGGAAACGATATCCTTTTTCCTGCTTCTTTAGCGGGCAAAAGATATAGTGGACAGCGGGACTGAAAGTTGTTTGGAAAACGATAGTTTCTGCTTCTTGAAATACTATAAAGATTATCACAGATACTGGAAATAATAAGCTGAAATGTGTTCGTTTCATGCTAAAAAAAAGCCCGATAAAAAATCGGGCTTATGATCTATTGAGTTCTAAATTTTAAGATGCTGCTAAAGGATTTCTTTGTGCTCTGATGATAAAGAAAAGCCCGATAATGATAAAAGGGATACTTAGCCATTGTCCTGTTGAGAAAACGCCTAATTCGTTCTCAAAACCGCCCTGGCTTTCTTTTACAAACTCTACGATAAAACGTACTACAAATAAAAGAACTAAAAATAATCCGAATAATAATCCTGATTTAAGTCTTGCATTGGTTTTCCAGTATAAGAAATACAGGATTGCAAAAACAAAAATATAGGCAATACCTTCATATAATTGTGTTGGGTGTTTTACCGGAACCTGTGCTAATAAATCAGCAAATTTAGGATCTGTTGCAATTGCTGTATAAGCCGCTTTTGGGTCTGCAATTTGAGTTGCATTTACAGCTTCGGATTTGCTGAATTGATCGTGTAAAAAGCGAATCCCAAATGCAGAATCAGTTTCTTTTCCGATGATTTCAGAATTAAAAAAGTTTCCTAAACGAACAAATATAGCGCCGCTTGCTACTGGAATAACCACACGGTCTAAAATCCATAATAAAGGACGTTTTAAGACTTTTTTGCTGTAATAGTACATGGCAATAATAATCGCTATTGCGGCACCGTGACTGGCTAGTCCCTGAAAACCTGTAAATTCGAATTTTGGCTCGAATCTAACCGGTAAAAAGATTTCAAGCAAGTGATTTCTAAAATATTCCCAGTCATAAAATAATACATGTCCTAAGCGAGCACCTATTAAAGTCGCTAAAACAGTCCAGACAAATAAAGAATCTAATTTGTCAATTGACTCATTTTCACGTTCGAAAATCTTTTTCATCAGGTACCATCCTAATCCAAAGGCAATTACGAACATTAAACTGTAGTAACGAATCATAAAAAATCCTAAGTCGATTCCTTCTGAAGGATTCCAAATGATATTTAAGGAGTGTATCATATATTAAATTGTTTTTTGTGTGTTGTAAAAATAAATATTAAAAGTAGAGATCCTCTTTATAAAAAGTTAATGTTTATGTGAGCATTTCTTCTCGGGAACAGGATCGTAGCCGGTTCTTCCCCAGGGATGACAACTCAAAATTCGTTTCATTCCAAGGTAGCCGCCATAAAATAAGCCATGAGTCTGCAATGCCTGAATCATATAGGTTGAGCAGGTAGGTTCGAATCTGCAGCTTGCCGGTGTAAAAGGCGAGATGGCAGTTTGATAAAAGCGAACTAATAAAACAAAGGGAGTAATTACTTTCATGATTTATTAGGAAATGAATTGATTATATTGAAAAGCTAGTGCCTTCTTTTCCATCTTTCAGCTGAATGCCCAAAGCAATCAACTGATCACGAATCTGATCAGAAAGAGCAAAGTTTTTATCTGCTCTGGCCTGATTTCTCATTGCGATAAGCATATTGACAACACCTTCTAATTTATCATTATTAGCATCGGCAGCTTTCTCGTCGCTCAAGCCTAAAACATCAAAAACAAAAGCGTTAACTGCAGTTGTAAATGAAGTTAAATCTTCGGCAGAAATTGTTTCTTTGCCTTCTTTTAATAAATTGATATAACGAACAGCCTCGAACAATTGTGCAATTAAAATAGGTGTATTAAAATCATCGTTCATTGCATCGTAACAAAGTTGCTTCCAGGAAGCAATATCTATAGAACTTGTTGCACCTGCTGAAATGGCCGGAAGAGCATCAACAGCCTCCATTAATCTTTTATATCCTTTTTCTGCAGCAACAATGGCATCATCAGAAAAATCTAAGATACTTCTGTAATGTGCCTGTAACATAAAAAAACGAGTTACAGATGCTGAAAAAGCTTTGCTTAATATATTGTTGTCTCCGCTTAAAATTTCGCCCGGTAAAATGTTGTTTCCAGTCGATTTTGCCATTTTCTTTCCGTTCAGAGTCAGCATATTGGCGTGCATCCAGTAATTTACAGGAGACTGACCAGTGCAAGCTTCGTTCTGAGCGATTTCGCATTCGTGGTGCGGGAATTTCAAATCCATTCCACCTCCGTGAATGTCAAAATGATTCCCAAGATATTTAGTACTCATTGCTGTACATTCAAGATGCCAGCCCGGGAAACCATCGCTCCACGGCGAAGGCCATCTCATGATATGTTCCGGTTCGGCCTTTTTCCAAAGTGCAAAATCCTGCGGATTTCTTTTGTCAGATTGTCCGTCAAGATCGCGGGTATTGGTTAACATATCTTCGATATTTCGACCGCTTAAAACCCCGTAATTATTGGTTTCATTATATTTTACCACATCAAAATAAACAGATCCGTTGGCTTCGTAACCAATTCCGGTAGCGATAATTTTTTTGATGATTTCGATTTGTTCAATAATATGTCCTGTAGCAGTAGGCTCAATACTTGGAGGTAAAAAGTTAAAAGCTTTCAGGATTTCATGAAAATCAACGGTATAACGCTGAACAACCTCCATTGGTTCCAGTTGCTCTAAGCGTGCTTTTTTGGCAATTTTATCTTCGCCTTCATCAACATCATCTACAATATGTCCGACATCCGTAATATTTCGAACATAACGCACTTTATAATCAAGATGCAGAAAATACCTGAATATCACATCAAAAGACATGAAAGTCCTCACATTTCCTAAGTGTACGTTGCTATAAACTGTAGGTCCGCAAACATACATTCCAACATTTCCTTCATGAATAGGATTGAAATTTTCTTTTTCACCTGAAAGTGAATTGTATATTTTTAGATGTTGACTTGTGTATAAAGGCATATTTACTTTATTGTTTGTTGTTTGTGGTTTGCTGTTTATTGTTTAGGGGCGAAAAAAGCTATTTGAATTTTAGTCCTTTGATTTCACAATTGTTTAAATAGTTCATCATCGCTCCGATTTTGTTCTTTTCTAGTTCAACTATTTCGTTTAATTCTAAATGTTGTTCTTCGGTAATCAGTTTTTTGTCAAAAGCCCGGTAAGATTGTGATTTTACTTCACCAGCTGAACCTTTTGCAATACTCAGAAATTGAATAAATTCTCTATTGCCATTTCGTTCAAAACCTTCAGCAATATTGTCCATAATAGAACCTGAGCTTCTGTCAATTTGATCTTTTAAAGAATAATTTGTCTTTAAGTTTGTGTTTTGGATTAGGAATTCGATTTTTTGACAGATTGCTCTAGCCAATCTCCAAATTTCTAAATCTTCGAATTTCTCGATTTTCGCCATAACAACAAACTATAAACTAAAAACAATAAACTTTTTAGAACTGCGTGTCTAATTTTATGTAATCTAAAAATTCTCTTTTTGTTTGAGGATCTTTGAATTTTCCACCAAATTCAGATGTTACAGTGCTGCTTTCGATATCTTTAATTCCTCTTGAATTTACGCAAAGGTGTTTTGCGTCGATAACGCAGGCAACATCTTCAGTACCTAAAGCGATTTGTAATTCCTGAACAATTTGCATGGTTAGACGCTCCTGAACCTGAGGTCTTTTTGCGTAATATTCTACAATTCGGTTCATTTTTGATAAACCAATAACTCTTCCGCTTGAAATATAAGCAACATGTGCGCGCCCGATGATTGGTAATAAATGATGTTCGCAGGTAGAATAAACAGTAATATTTTTCTCTACCAGCATTTCGCCGTATTTGTAATTATTGTCAAAAGTTGAAGCTTTTGGCTTTTTTGTAGGGTTAAGACCCCCAAAAATTTCCTTAACAAACATTTTTGCAACTCGGTTTGGAGTACCTTTTATGCTATCATCCGTCAAATCCATTCCTAAAGTTTGTAGAATGTTTTCAACATCTTTTTTTATTTTTTCTATTTTTTCTTCATCACTTAAGTCAAAAGCATCCTGTCTTACAGGGTTTTGTGCGTTGCTGCTAAAATGATTGTCTCCTATTTCGTCTAAAAAATCTTCGTTATTTATCATTAAAAACTACTATTAATATGGGTATATCTTTTTAAGGCGGTAAAGATAATTAATAAAAAGGAAACCTTTTCTATCGTTTTTACTATTTAATTGTTCCTTTTTGGATATAATTTAAATTAAAACTAAAATGCTGTTTTTTATAAAATACAAAAGACAATAACATAGGGCGTTATTGTCTTTTGGATATGTTTGAATTTTGTTATTATTTCTTGTTGTAAACTAAAAGAGCTTCTTTTAAAATGTTTACAGCAGTAATTAAATCTTTTTTGTTCAGGACATAGGCAATTCTTACCTGATTCAATCCCATTCCCGGAGTCGAATAAAATCCGGCAGCGGGAGCAACCATTACCGTTTCTCCGTTAAGGTCATAGGTTTCAAGAAGCCATTGTGCAAAATCATCGGCATTTTCTATTGGTAATTGTGCAATACAATAAAAAGCGCCTTTAGGCTTGGTAACAATAACACCTTCAATTTTATTCAACTCGGTAATTAGTGTGTCTCGACGGCCTTTGTATTCTGAAATTACTTCATCAAAATAGCTTTGCGGAGTATCAATCGCAGCTTCGCAGGCAATTTGTTCAATTGTAGGCGGGCTTAAACGTGCCTGTGCAAACTTCATTACAGTTGCGAGAACATCTTTATTTTTTGTTACCAGACAACCAATTCTTGCACCACACATACTGTAGCGTTTGGAAACAGAATCAACCATTATTACGTTTTGCTGTACATCTTCAAGATTCATTACCGAATAATGAACATCATCTCCATCATATAAAAACTCACGATAAACTTCGTCAGCAATTAAATACAAATCGTGTTTTTTTATTAAACCTGCCAGTTGTTTGATTTCGGCTTCTGAATATAAATAACCCGTTGGATTACCAGGGTTGCAAATCAATATGGCTTTGGTTTTTGGTGTAATTAGTTTTTCAACCATCTCAATACTTGGCAAAGCAAATGCACTTTCGATTGTCGAAATTACAGGAACTACAGTTGCGCTCGTAGACGAGGCAAATGCGTGATAGTTCGCATAAAAAGGTTCCGGAATAATAATTTCATCTCCCGGATCTGTAATTGTGGCTAATGCAAACAACAAGGCTTCAGAGCCACCAGTAGTAATAATGATGTCTTCTGAGTTAACATTTACGTTTTGACGCTGGTAAAATTGAGCTAATTTTTTTCTATAACTTTCATATCCGGCAGACGGACTGTATTCTATAATAGTTAAATCAATATTTTTTACCGCCTCGATGGCCACTTCGGGTGTCTTGATATCCGGTTGACCAATGTTTAAATGATACACTTTTTTCCCTTTTTGTTTTGCAGCATCTGCAAAAGGAGCAAGTTTACGTATCGGTGATTCGGGCATGTTTCTGCCTTTGTGAGAAATTGTTGGCATGAGTTTAATTATTGAAGTGCAAATTTGAGGTTTTTTTTCGAATTTAACGTAAACATTAAGAGTACTTATTAAAATGTAACAAATATCAATATTTTTAGTAATTTTATCATAAAATATTATCAATGAAAAAATATTTCATGTTGTTTTTTGGGCTTTTAATATCTTTTACGCTTTTTGCTCAAGGAGATTTCCTGATCGAAAACCGTAATAAGAAGGTTATTATTCCTTTTAAATTGATAAATAACCTTGTTTTTATTCCTATAAAAGTAAATGGCATCGAATTGAATTTTCTGCTTGATTCTGGTGTCGAAGAAACCATTTTGTTTAGTATGGAAGAAAGACAGGAAGTAAGTTTTAAAAACATAGAAAAAATAAAACTCAGAGGATTAGGAAGCGAAGAGGAAATCGAAGGATTAAAATCGACCAACAATGTCCTGGAAACACATGGTTTAAAATCATCCAATCATTTGGTGTATATAATTTTAGACCAAAGCTTCAATTTGTCTTCACATATAGGAATTCCTGTAAACGGTATTATAGGTTATAAATTTTTTAAAAATAATATTGTAGAAATCAATTATCAGAAAAAGAGAATTGTTGTGCATGCTAACAATGAAGAAACCCGAAAAAAACTGGATAGAAAATTTAAAACAGTCCCAATAACCATTGAAAGGTCGAAGCCTTATATTTATGCCAATGCCGTTGTAGATACTGTTACTATACCCGCAAAACTGCTTATTGATATTGGTAATAGTGATGCTTTCTGGATTTTTGAAAACAGTAAAATTAAGCTGCCTAAAAAGAATTTTCCTGACTTTTTAGGAAAAGGCTTTAGTGGGGATATTGAAGGGCATCGTGCTAAAATTGATAATTTTATAATTGATGAATTTAATTTTAAGAAACCAATTGTTTCGTTTCCGGATTCAAGTTCCATCAAAAATGTGAAGATGGTTCCGGGGCGGATCGGTTCTATTGGCGGAGAAGTGTTAAAACGGTTTACCATGGTTTTAGATTATGCGGGTAAGAAGTTATATCTTAAAAAAAACAATAAGTTTTCAGAGCCGTTTACTTATAATAAAAGTGGAATTACCATTCAGCATAACGGACTGCAATGGGTTCAGGAAACAGTGCATTTAGAAATGGTAAAAGTCGCAACTACTTTAGAAGAAGTACAGGCTGATAATAAAAAGGATGGTGAGTTTAAGTATAAATTTTCATTAAAACCGGTTTACGAGATTGTAAATATTCGTAAAAACTCGGCTGCCGAAAAATGCGGACTTCAAAAAGGCGATATTATAGTGAGTATCAATAAAAATGTTCCTTATAAATATTCTTTACAGCAGATCAATACACTTTTGAAATCAGAAGAAGACATCTGGATTAATCTCGAAGTTGAAAGAAATAGTGTGATTTTAAAGTTTCGATTTAAGCTTGAAGATGAGTTGTAAGTGCTTGAAATACAGTTTTATTATTGTTTTTAATGGAGAAGGTTTTGTTGCTGTTATAAAATGTAAAACAGATGATGCCTGTTCAGAAGAAGAACACGAATTGAACAGAAGAAGCGAATTTGTAATTAAGAATTTATAAAGTTTACTTTCAGACAGTTAACAATAAATAGTGTAATTTTAAAAAAGAAGCTTTTTTTTAGCTTCTTTTTTATATAACTTTATAAGATAACAACGAACCTAAAAAATAATCTATGAAAAAGTTAGTCATATCTTGTTTGCTTTTGTCTTTCATTGGACTGCAAAGCTGTAAAAATGATGAAAAACAAAAAGAAGCTGAAGCAGCAAAAGCTGAAGGCGAAAAAGTTGTAAGTGTTCAGTGCTATAAAGCGGTATATGAAAAAGATACTATTGATTTAAAATTGAATACTCTGAAAAACGGAAAACTATCAGGAGATATGGTGATGAAAGTCGCAGGTTCACCTGAAAAAATTGGCGAGATTGCGGGAGAATTTCGCGGAGATACTTTATTTGCCGATTATACTTTTAAGGAAAAAACAAATAAAGACAGAACCTTCAAAAATCCAATGGCATTTTTAAAACGAGATCAACAACTGATTTTAGGAAACGGAACCATGCAAACAACAATGGGCGTTACTTATTTGGTAAAAGACAAACCGATCGATTTTGATCGCGTAAAATATAAATTCTCAACTTCTGAGTGTGTTGAGAAATAAAAAAAAGGTGTAACGATCTTTGTTAAAGTTTTAAATTTTGACAAAGATTACACAATCTAAATTCTCATGATATTAAGTGAAAAACCGAATAGGTTCTTGAAACCTGTCGGGTTTAATTCATGGTGCATAAAAAAAGCCGTTCCTTAGGAAACGGCTTTTACTATTTTTAGATTATTGTTCTTGTTATAAAACTTCTCCTTTGATTTTTAAGGCAACTCTGCCGTCAGGATAGTTTACAGCATTAGTTTCAACGGTAATTGTTTTACGAATTGGACCTGAAACCATGTTGTATTTTACATCAATTTTACCTTTTTTGCCAGGCATAACTGCTGCTGCTGGTTTTGTGACAACTATAGAACTTACTGTAGATTCTGCTCCGGTCACTAATAGCGGTGCGTCGCCTGTGTTTGTAAATTCAAAAGAGCGAACTCCGTTATCACTTTTCGAAATTTTACCATAATCAATGGTATTGTCTTGGGCTGCAAATTCAATTTTTGGGCCGTTTTGTGCATAACCTATTGCGCTAAACAATACGACTGCAATAAAAGAGGCTACATTTTTCATTTTGAAATTGTTTTTAAGTTGTAAGTAAATATACTTTCTTTTAATTAATACACAAATTATTAATTCGCTTTTTATAGTGTACTTAATTATTTACTTTTGCTGTCAGTTATAATTACAAAAATTGAACCATTTTTTTGTTTAATTGATTAGTCGTTAATTCGTTTACTCGATTGATGATCTGCAAGCGTTATTCGCAAAGCAAAAACAGTTAAACAATTAAACGATTCAGCAATTAAACAAATTAACGATTAAACAAACCTATTTAAATGACAATTCCAGCACAATTTGACGCTAAGACGATTGAGAACAAATGGTATGATTACTGGATGAAAAACAACTATTTTCATTCAGAACCAGATCATAGAACGCCGTATACTATTGTAATTCCGCCTCCAAACGTCACTGGTGTCTTGCATATGGGACATATGTTAAATAATACAATTCAGGATGTTTTAATTCGTAGAGCACGTCTTAAAGGTTTCAATGCTTGCTGGGTTCCGGGAACGGATCACGCTTCTATTGCAACTGAGGCTAAGGTTGTAGCAAAATTAAAAGCAGAAGGAATCAATAAAAATGATTTAACCCGCGAAGAATTTTTAGCACACGCCTGGGAATGGACAGATAAATATGGTGGGGTAATCCTTGATCAGCTTAAAAAATTAGGAGCTTCATGTGATTGGGAAAGAACCAAATTTACGATGGATCCTGATATGTCAGCATCTGTAATAAAATCGTTTGTAGATTTATACAACAAAGGATTAATCTACAGAGGTTACCGTATGGTAAACTGGGATCCTGAAGCTAAAACTACGTTATCTGATGAAGAAGTAATTTACGAAGAACAACAAGGAAAATTATTTTTCTTAAAATATAAAATCGAAGGTTCAGAAGATTTTCTGACGATTGCAACAACTCGTCCTGAAACTATTTTTGGAGATACTGCTATTTGTATCAACCCAAATGACGAGCGTTTTAAGCATTTAAAAGGTAAAAGCGCCATCGTTCCTATTTGTGGGAGAGTAATTCCGATTATTGAAGATGAATATGTAGATGTAGAATTCGGAACCGGATGTCTGAAAGTAACTCCTGCTCACGATATGAACGATAAAACGTTAGGAGAGAAACACAATCTTGAAATCGTTGATATTTTTAATGAAGATGCTACATTAAACAGCTTCGGATTACATTATCAGGGAAAAGACCGTTTTGTGGTTCGTACCGAAATTGCAAAGGAATTAGAAGAAATTGGAGCTTTGGCGAAAACCGAAATCCATTTGAATAAAGTAGGAACATCAGAAAGAACCAAAGCGGTAATCGAACCAAGATTATCAGACCAATGGTTTTTGAAAATGGAAGAATTAGTAAAACCGGCAATCAAATCTGTTTTGGTTGATGGCGATATTAAATTACATCCAAAACGTTTTGAAAACACTTACGCGCATTGGTTAAACAATATCCGCGATTGGAATATCTCTCGTCAGTTATGGTGGGGACAACAAATTCCGGCGTATTATTACGGAGACGGAAAAGAAGATTTTGTAGTTGCTGAAAATATTGAAGATGCTTTAGTCTTAGCAAAGGAGAGAACTTCTAACAACTCACTTACAATATCTGACTTAAAGCAAGATGTTGATGCCTTAGATACCTGGTTTTCATCATGGCTTTGGCCGATGTCAGTTTTCGGCGGAATTATGGATCCGGAAAGTGCAGATTATAAATATTACTATCCAACAAACGACTTGGTTACAGGTCCGGATATTTTGTTTTTCTGGGTTGCGAGAATGATTATTGCAGGTTACGAATATGCAGGCGAAAAACCATTTACAAATGTATATTTAACAGGTCTGGTTCGTGATAAACAACGCCGTAAAATGTCTAAATCATTAGGGAATTCCCCTGATCCTTTAGATTTGATAGAGAAATTTGGTGCAGATGGTGTTCGTGTAGGATTACTTTTAAGTGCGTCTGCAGGAAACGATATTATGTTTGATGAAGAGTTATGTCTACAAGGAAAATCATTTACAAACAAGATTTGGAATGCTTTTAAATTGATTAAAGGCTGGGAAGTTTCTGAAACAATCCCACAACCGGAATCATCAAAAGTAGCAATCGAATGGTATGAAGCAAAATTGCAGCAAACATTAGTAGATATCGAAGATAATTTCGAAAAATACAGAATTTCAGATTCATTAATGGCCATTTATAAATTGGTTTGGGATGATTTCTGTTCCTGGTTTTTAGAGATGATCAAACCGGCCTATCAGCAGCCAATTGATAAAGCTACGTTTGATAAAGCAATCGAAATGTTAGAAAGTAATTTGAAGTTACTTCATCCTTTCATGCCTTTCTTAACAGAAGAAATTTGGCATTTAATTGCTGACAGAACTCCGGAAGAAGCTTTAATCGTTTCGACCTGGCCGGAATTAAAACCTTTTAATGCAGGTTTAATTACGGATTTTGAAAGTACTATAGAAGTAATTTCTGGAATCAGAACGATCAGAAAAGATAAAAACATTCCGTTTAAAGATCCTATCGAACTAAAAGGAATCAACAGCGAGAATATCACCACTTATTTCGATACAATCGTAACGAAACTTGGAAACATTTCAGCTTTCGAATATGTTTCGGCTAAAGTAGATGGCGCATTATCTTTCCGTGTAAAATCAAATGAATATTTCATTCCGATTTCAGGAGGAAATATCGATGTTGAAGCTGAAATTGCAAAACTGACTGCAGAGTTGGTTTATACACAAGGTTTCTTAAAATCGGTTCAGGCAAAATTATCGAATGAAAAATTTGTTGCCGGAGCACCGGAAAAAGTTTTGGCTAACGAAAGACAAAAAGAAGCAGATGCTTTGGCAAAAATTGCCACAATCGAGCAGAGTATTGCCGGATTGAAATAAGATCAGCTTTACTTTAAAGAATAAAACCCGATAGATTTAAAATCTATCGGGTTTTATTTTATTAACTTTTCCCGTCCTGAAATAGCGAATTAAAGCTTTGACGCAAAGATTTAAAATAATAATTCGTGAATTCGTGGCTATAAAAGTTTTGATATTTATTTTTTGCCTAAAAACCAAAAACTTCTTCTGATTTTCAAAAAATGAAAAGACAGAAAAAGTTTTGGAGTATTAAAAATCTAATTCAAATTTTTAGAACTTGTATCTTAAGCTTGTCATTACCTGACGTGGTGCAATTGGATTCACACTATAATTCTCGTGAACGGTATAATTCAATTCGTTTGTAATGTTTGATAATTTACATAAGATTGAGATTTTTCTCCAGGTATATCCTGCAGATATATCAACTGTTGTGTAAGCTTCTAAAGGAATTTCTCTATCGTTGATAGTCTGAACTCCGGTTGTAGGATCGATTACAACCTGATTGTTCCATCCACCCGTTCTTTTTCCGATATAATTTCCTATTGCTCCAACAGAAACACCTTTAAGGAAACCGTCTTGTAATGTATAGAAGAAACTTAAATTTGCCGTGTTTGCCGGAGTTCTTACTAAACGATCACCTTCAATAAAACTTCCGTTTAGTCCTGAAGTTTTGGTATAACGCATATCGTTGTAGCTGTAACCCGCAATAATGTTTAAACCTTCAACCGGTCTTGCTGTAATATCAACTTCAACACCTTTACTTTTAGTTTCTCCGCTTAATACTTTTACATTTGTATCTGTGTTTGGCGTTCCGTCTGCTTTAAATTCAGCAGTTTGTGCTAAGTTGCTGTTTGTAATCTGATACACGGTAACGTTTGTGCTCAATAAACCTTTTAGGAAATCTTGCTTGATACCGGCTTCATACTGATCAATAATAGATGGTTTTATTGGCTGTAAATCTACAGTTGTACCAGTGTTTGGTGTAAATGAGTTGGCGTAGCTCGCAAACAAAGAGGTGTTTTTTGTTGGCTGGTATACTAAACCTACTTTAGGAGAGAAAGCCTGATCAGTAAGTTTTTGTCCTTCTGTAATAGTGGTTGGTTTTTTTGTATAATCAGTTGTTGTAGCCTGAGTTTCCTGCCATGACCAACGTAATCCTGCCAAAACCTTAAATTGCTCCGTAATCGAAATTAAATCCTGAGCATATACACCAAAACGATTTGAATCGGTATTTACAAGTTTGGTTGCATTTGCATTCGGGATGTCCATACGCTGATTATCGTAAATAAGATCGTAGATATTGACACGATCGTAAGCATTTACGATGTATTTTCCTTTTGCGTCTTTTACCATTTTCTCATCAAAGGCATAAGTATAGGCTTGTGTAAAAGAATTTTCGAAATCAACACCTGTAAAAATCTGATGTTTTACTTTTCCGGTATAGAAAATCCCTTGTAAGCTTAACTGTTCTCCAATGATTTGCTCAAAGTTTTGATTTTGCCCTAACGGACGAATGTAATCTCCATCTTTATAATTTGGGATTGTAGTATCAATAGATACACGCTCAGTTCCTTTAGAAGTTCTATTGTAGTTTTGGAAAGAAGTATTGAAGTTCAATTTCCAATTGTCATTAAAATTGTGGTTCACTAAAGCAGAAACACTTGTTTGAGTTGTTTTTCCATAAGACCATAATGCTCCTAAATATTTATTTCTTGGCAGGTCGACAATTTGTTTTCCAATAATTCCTGTTCCAAAATCCGGAGTCCAGTCATAACTTAAGTAATCTCCTTGTAAAACGATTTGAGTCTTGTCACTTACTTTAAACAAAAACGACGGATTGATGTAATAACGTTCGTTTTTTACGATATCCCTAAAGCTTTCAGAGTTTTCATATGAACCTGTAAAACGAAAGGCAATGTATTTATTTAATGGCCCGTAGATGTCAATCGATGGTTTATAAAAAGAATTGCTTCCCATTTGCATAGAAATTTCTCCTCCTTTTGTAAACTGTGGTGTTTTTGTCACCATGTTCAGGATTCCACCCGGAGCAACGTTTCCGTATAATAAAGCGGCACTTCCTTTTAAGAATTCTACTTTTTCTAAAGATGAAACTTCAGGCATGGATCCGCTGCTGAAACGAAAACCGTTTTTAAACATATTATTGGCACCCATATCATAACCTCTCGAGAAGAATGATTCCTGAGCACCACCACGAGCTGATCCTACGTAAACACCATTTAGGTTTTTCACCACTTCACTAAGTCTGATCGCTTGTTGTTGGGAGATAATATCATTTCCGATAATCTGAACACTTTGTGGCAAGTCCATTACTTTAATACCTGAACGAGCTGCTTCAATTGGCTTTTTAGGTTTGTTTGTTGTAATTAGAACTTCATTAAGAATTTCTCCTTTTTTATTTTTTACAGTGTCATTTACAGTCGAAGCGTTGTCTGCATCAGCATACTCCTGACTATAAGAGGCAAAACTTAGCAAGGATAAAGCAAGTAGTAAATTATGTTTCATGATTTATTTAGATTGAATAAGAATAACTTTTTTTCTGCAAATATAAGTTCACATAGATGTTTTAACAAAATTTAACAGTACATTTTCTCACTTAATTCTTTCTTAGTTTTTTCTTAAGATTAGCTTAAGATTTTGTTATTCCGATTTTAATTCTTTATCAATGAAGAATTATTCTAAATAATATTTTGAATTTTTGAACGCTTATTTATACAAAAAAACCTTGTCTGAAAAAACAAGGTTTGATTGAAGAAGAACTTCTGAATTTTAATCTGAAATGAGTTTTAAAAATTATTTAACTGCAATAAAGTAAGTAGCCATTTTCCAGATTTCATCGTATTTTTTACCATTATGATCGCCAGAAGCTTTTTCAGTGTGAGCATATTCTACCATATAGTTTCCAGACCAGATTGGTGTAAAAGAGAATTCACCTTTATCGTTTGTCCATAATTCTTTTTCCCATCCATTTGGAGCAATTACTTTAATTTTTGTTTCTTTTGCGATAGCGCCGTCATAAGAAGCAACTCCGGTAATTTTGGTATCTTTTTTTGCAACATCTACACTTTCTGAGAATACAGCAATTTTATTAGTGTTTGATGCAATAGAATTTCCTGCGGCTTTGTTGCCCACTACTATATTTGCACTCGAATTGTAATCAAGAACCATAGTTCCGTAAACATCTTTTACTTTATGGTGCATTACAACAGTATAAACACCGTCTTCATCCGGAGTAAAAAATGCCTGGTATTTATTGTCTGAAGCTTTAGCTGTAAGTTTTGTTTCTTTTTTTGAAGGCGAAACCAATACCAAAGTAAAATCTTTTAAATCAGAGAACCATTTATCAGCTTTTGTAATGTCGTTATCCGAAAATTCTCCAAAATAAACTGAAATTTCCTGAGCTTTTCCTTTTGTTCCGGTTGCTTTGGTTTCGATCCAAAGAGCATGAGCAAATAATTGTGGGGTTGCAACTAACATTAAAAGTAAAAATGTTATCGATTTTAAGGTTTTAGATTTCATAAGATGAAGTTTAAATTGGATTAAAAATTATTAGTGTTGCAAACTTAAGTCTTATTTAGAATAATTAAAAATAAAAATATAAAAAAGACTCAAAATAGCAATTAGTTTGTAAAATTATGATTTGATTTTCTAGAAAACACCTTTGATTTAGAGGTGCTTCTGCTGTAAAATCCCTAAAGTTTTAAAGTTAAGTTTACTAAAAAGTTTGAAGGAGTCTGAGCCATTCCATACGAATCCCAGTATTCTTTATTACTGATGTTATTAAATTTCAGACCCACTCTCCATGTAGGCTGATCATAAAATACAGTTGCATTATAAACCATATAGGATGGGGCATAAAAACTTTCATCTTCAAACTTATATTGTTTGTCTGCATAATTAGCTCCAAAACCAACACCTAAATCTTTTAGTTTGTTTTGAAATTTATACGATATCCAAAAGTTAACTACATTCTCCGGGGCCCCGCTGGCTTTATTTCCTTCGATAGCAGTATCTGATGATTTTACGATACGGTTATCATTATAAGCATAACCAATCAGAGCGTTTAAACCTTCGATAGGATTTGCAATAAATTCGAAATCAACACCTTTACTTACTTGTTTGCCATCCTGAACACTAAATCCGTCAGGAGTTGTTCTTGTAGCATTATCAATAGTAATGTTATAATAGCTTAATGTAGTGCTTAATTTTTTATTGAATGCTTCTACTTTTACACCTCCTTCGTATTGGTTGGCATAAACAGGTTTTAGGATTAACAAGCTTCCGTCTGGCTGATTTACCGGACCTGAATTTTGAAAACCATTCATGTAATTTCCAAATAAAGAAACCTGATTTTTAATCACCTCATAAACCAAACCTAATTTAGGCGATAAAGCAGTTTGGTTGTATCCTTCGACATCTACAAGTTTTTTCTGAACGAAGTTGTCCAAACGAAGACTCAACATGGCCGATAGACGATCTGTAAAACTGATCACATCTGAGGCATAAACACTAAATATCTGCTCGTCCGGAACTGGCCAGGTAAGTTGGGACAGGGCAGCATCAACTTGTTTTTTTCTGATAGGGTTAAAAGGCTTTGTTACATCAATAGTGTCCAGAACCGGCGTTGCACCGTAATTAAAAGTACCTTTTGAAAATCTGTAATTTGCACCTAATAATAGTTTATGTTTGATACTCCCTGTAGAAAACTGGCCATTAATATTTTCTTGTATATTGGTAAACTGATTAGATATTGGCCCAAAACGAGATACACTTCTTTGTACTTGTGTTGGTGAACTCCATAAGGTATAATACTGATAACTGCGATCTACATTTTCGTCTATAAAAGAATAAAGTGTCGTAGATTTCCAGTTTTCTGCCAATTGATATTCTGCCTGAACAAAAACTTTTGAAGATGAGGTTTTGGCATCAAGGTCATCGTGAAATAAACTTTTTCTGTAATCTATCTTTAGATCTGTTGGGTTTGTAATTCCTGCTGCATATGAACGTCCGTAAGTAGGACGTGTGTTGTTTACATTGTAGATTTCAGTATCAATACTTAAGGTTAGTTTATCAGTTGCTTTGTAAATAAGGCTTGGCGCAATCAGGAATGTTTTATTAAAGCCATAGTCTAAGAAACTTTTTTCAGTATTTACCGAAGTGTTTAATCGAAATAATACTTTATTATCCGGTGTTAATGGAGTATTAATATCAAGCGCAAGTCGGTTTAGTCCAAAACTTCCGCCAGTATAAGATACTTCTGTTTTTTTTCCTTCAAAAGGTTTTTTGGTAACTAAATTTACAACACCTCCAAAAGACGATACAGAAGATCCGAATAGCGTTCCTGATGGTCCTTTTAGCACTTCGATGCGTTCTGCGTTATCAATAGAAATGGAGCTTCGACCCGTCATATTTTCCATTCCGTTTCGTGCATTAACGCCAGTACTAAAACCTCTGAAAGAAATTTCAAGTCCCCCTGATGGATAAATTTTTGTGGTTACACCAGGTGCATTTACAACGGCACTTCTAATGTCTACAGCAATTTGTTCCTGCAAAAGTTCTTTCTGAATCACGCTGTAAACTTGTGGATTTTCGAGATTCTTAAGTGGCATTCTTGCTACATAATCTGTTTTTTTAGATAAGATGCTTTTTTTGCCATTAACAACAACTTCGTGTAACTCTTTGTTCGAAACTTTTAACTGGAGATGAACGGTTGAGGTTTCGCTTTCTGTTACAATAACTTCCTGTTCAGTAGTTTCGTAACCCGTTAAAGATATTTGCAGCGTATAAGAGTTCGATTTTATTCTGTTCAATTCAAAAGTTCCGTCGTCATTGGTGGTTGTACCGTATTTCGAACTTTTTAGAATAACATTTACACCTGCAGCCGCGTCTCCGTCAGAAGTTGTAATTGTTCCTTTTATTTTTCCGAAGTTTTGTTGGGCAAAGGAGCAAAAAACGGACAATAGAAAACCGATTGTAAATAGAAAACGATACGTTTTCACAGTAGTATATTTCATTTTAATTAATTAGTTAAGGTTATTGTTTTTATTTAGAATGAATAAAAACAGTGCAAATGTAAAAATTAATATTTCCTTAACAAATATTATTTGGCTTGTTTTGAGGTACTTTTTGTTATATTATCGTAAACTTTTTTTTTTGAATTGTTAAAATGAGTAAGGCGGTATCAATTTCTGACTTTTATTTAAAAAACGTAAAAAGGGTAGAAGTTACACTTCAAAAACCTTAATTTTGTGCCCTTAAAAAGAACGCTCTTCATGATTTTACCTTTTTTTAAAAAATTACAAAACACCCCCAGGGGATTCCGTATAGCCAACACTGTATTTTTTTTCCTTTCCGGATTTGGATATTCTTCCTGGGTATCGCGAATTCCGCATATAAAAGCCCAATTGCATTTGTCCGAAGCTCAATTTGGTACTGTTTTATTTGCTTTTCCAATTGGTTTGATGCTGACAATGCCTTTTACAGGAAAACTATTAAATAAATATAGTAGTCGATATGTTATGCTGTTGGGAGCGATCATGTTTAATATTGTGCTCGCTTTACCTGGTCTCGCGGCTTTTGTATGGCAGCTGGTGATTGTACTTTTAATCTTTGGAGCTTCCCGTAATATCTTCAATTTGTCTATTAATGCACAATCGCTTGAGGTTCAGAAATTATATTCACACTCTATTATAACCCGTTTTCATGCGGTTTGGAGTATTGCCGTTTTTGCAGGGGCAGGTTTAGGATATGTTATGGTAACCAAACATATTGCGCCATCAGAACATTTATTGGGAGTAAGCGTTTTTATGCTGGCGCTTACGGCTTGTTTTTACCCGTTGAGTATTCACAATCAGCCCGTACCGGTAAAAAAGAAGTTCTTTTCGATGCCGGAAAAAAATTTGGTAAAATTTGCTATTATTTGTTTTGTCTCTATGGCTTGCGAAAATACCATGTACGATTGGAGCGGTATTTATTTTGAAAACATACTGCACGCTTCTCCAAAATTAACGAGTGCGGCATTTGTATTTTTCGCTACAGCAGTTACTTTAGGGCGTTTGTTTGGAGATTATGGCGTAATGAAATTTGGTACGAAACGAATTCTGCTTTACAGTGGTGTTTTTATCACTTTAGGATTTTTAATTTGCTTCCTGCTTCCTTTTATATATCCCACAATTTTTGGATATGTACTAATAGGAGTTGGGGTTTCCTGCGTCGTTCCTTTAGTATTTAGCATTGCCGGAAGGTCGTCAAAGCTAAGCAGTGGTTCTGCATTAACTTCTATATCCACAATTGGTTACCTGGGATTTTTATTGGTTCCGCCAATGGTTGGGTTTATCTCTGAATATTTAAGTATGAAATTCGCCTTTTTGGTAATGGCGTTTCTTGGGATATTAATGATTTTTATGGTGAATAAAATCGGGGAGAACGAATAGGTTTTTTTAAGGTGCTGAGGTTCTAAGGTTTTTTTTGGCTGACTCAGGTTTGCCATAAGTATTACAAAAAAATCTGCTCTGAAAGAGCTTTAGCAATAGCATAGTGCGAAGCACTATGTTGAAAAAGTACTATCGTTTTGCCCTGTAAGGGCAATAGCCTAATTATAAAGAAAATACTAATCGTAGGTATACGGGATTTTCTACGAATCTATATATCTGTGCTTTTGCCCTTTCAGGGCAATATTCATTTTGCTTTGGTTCGTAGTGCTATGCACTACGCCATTGATTTTGGACTTTCAGCCCATTTTTAATATTATAGCGACCTGAGTGTGAATGCTTTTTTGTTTGAACTGAACTGAAGTCCAGCTCTACAATATTTTCCGAACCTTTGGTTCTCTTTTGTTTCTTCTGGAATTCTAGAGGAATGGTTGGTTTTATATTATGTTTGTTTTATATTACATTGACAAATAAAACTCAAAATTACCTTAATTAATTAGTCTTGTTTTTTTAATTTTAAGCCTTTTAAATTAACTTTTTTTGTTTTATCCTTATCTAAATTGTATGATTCAAGGAAAAAATTGTTTGTTTGTGGAAAATTGTCGACTAATAAATGAACTCGATTTAAATTTATCATTCCTTTTGTTGTATCACGCTCAGTAATTTGGTATAAAATACCATTTAAATTCGCACCTTTATGATTTTCAAATTCAAAATTTAAGGTTGTTGAATTTTTTGATGTGATATATTTCAGATACAAACTGTCTTTGTTTTGATTACAATAACCAAATTCTATTCTACGTCTATTTTTCTTATTTAATTTTAAATTTTCATATTTTGTGTGAAGTGATATCGTCCCATGATAAAAATTAGGCTTATCTGTTTTAGATATTTTTAAATCATAATAACAACTTTGAAGAGTATCAATTACATTATTTTTTATAAATTTAAATTGATTTGAAATAGTATCCTTTTTTTTAATTACATATAGTTCTATTTCTTCTTTGCTATCTGAATAATTAAGTGTTATTAAACTTCTCAAATATTTTTTACTAATATCTAATCTTTGAGAATTAGAATTTTTTGAGATATATTTTTTTTCTTCTTTTTTACAAGAAATTGTAAAAAAGAGGATTATAAAAATCAGGAAAAAATTCTTCATAATATAGTTTATTTCTTTACCATAATAAACTTCTCAGAACTCTCTTTTCCTTGTGAATTTCCTGAAATCTCAGCTGTCAAAGTATTATTAGCACCTTTTGTATAAGTGATTTTTTGAGGATAATCGTGTTTTGGATTTTCAAATACCAATTGTTTATCAGATTCAGTCGTTGAAGGGAACGCTACCGCTTGATCATCATTCTGACCTTTTACAGTGGCAAAATAAGTTAAGGTTTCTCCTTTTTGGGCTAAAACGATGGTTTCAAAATGTAAAGTATCTTTTCCTTTGATGAAATAAGAAGAGGCATTAAAAGTACTGTCGTTAAGTTTTGTCCAGTTTTCAGTCAAAATGCCTTCAGGAGATTTGTTTTCCCAGTTTCCAATAAGCCAGTCTGCAATTTTGATTTTATCTTTTTCTACAGATTCTTTTTTCTGACAGGAAACAACAAGTAATACAAAAGCTAAAAGAGTAATTTTCTGAAACATAATTATGGTTTTTGATGTTAAATTGAAAGGCTAAGATATTAAAAAAAATGGTTGCCACTAATTTCACAAATTAGCACGAATTATTATTCAAATGCTAATAGAAATTTGCCACAGATTACATGATTAAAATGATTTTTGTTTCAAGCAGATGCTGCAGATTAAGGCAGATTTAATTTTGATTCTGAATGATGTAAATCTGCGAGAAACAAAAAATTCGCGCTAATTTGTGGTTAGAAAACTTTGTAAAAAATCATGTTAATCATGTAATCTGTGGCAAAAAAAATTAAACACTTTCGCCTAAAATAGCATAAACCAATTCTTTAGTAGGTTTTTGATCTTTTAGTTTGGCTCTGACATCATCAAAAGTCACTTTAAAATCACAACCCAATTTATAATCGCCACAACCATAAGCGGTTTTTCCTTTCATGATCGTTCCTTTTTTGCATTTTGGGCACGTCAGGGCATCAGAATCAATTGCTGCAGCTGGTTTTGCTTTCGGGGCTGTTTTTTTGACTTCTAGCTTTAGTTTGTAGTTTTCTTCAAAACGAATCAAACCTTCTACAGTTCCTTCCTCGGTTTTAAAGCCTTTTATGTTTACGGTAGATCCTTTTTGAACCAATCGTAAATATTGGTTCTCGGATATTTTTTTCTCTGCAAAAGTATTGGGTAATAAAAAATCACAACCAGCTTTATAATTTCCACATCCGTAAGCTGATTTTCCTTTTATTAAAGTGGCTTTCTGGCATTTCGGACACGTTTCTGCCAAAATTCCTGCGGCTTTCTTTTTCTCAACTTTTACCACTTCTTTTTGAGTAGCGGTAGCGTGCGAAATATTGGCGTGTCTGGTTTCACTTCGTACTTCGGTAACCAAAGCCTCGACCATTCGCTTCATGTTTTTGATGAATGCTCCGGCGGTAAAAGTGCCTTTTTCGATATCTTTCAACTGCTTTTCCCAGGAACCTGTAAGTTCAGCGGATTTGATCAATTCATTCTGAATCGTATCTATAAGCTGAATCCCCGTTGGAGTTGGTAAAACCTGTTTTTTGTTTCGAACAATATACTGACGCTTAAAAAGTGTTTCGATAATATTCGCACGCGTAGACGGACGGCCAATACCGTTTTCTTTCATCAGTTCTCGTAAATCTTCGTCATCGACTTGTTTTCCTGCGGTTTCCATCGCACGCAGTAAAGTTGCCTCAGTAAACTGATTGGGTGGTTTTGTCTCTTTTTCTAAAAACGATGGTTCGTGCGGCCCTTTTTCGCCCACAACAAAACTAGGTAACAGATCGGCTTCTTTTTCCTTAGCGTTTGGATCTTCAAAAACAACACGGAATCCTTTTTTCAGGATTTCTTTTCCGGTGGTTTTAAAATGTACTTCGGCTGCTTTTCCTATTACTGTGGTATTGGCCACGAGACAATCATCATAAAATACCGCAATAAAACGTCTTGTAATAATATCATAGACTTGCTGCTGATTGAATTGCAAATTGCTTTCTATTCCGGTTGGAATAATCGCATGGTGATCTGTAACTTTTTTGTCGTTGAAAACCTTAGGTGATTTTTTTATCTTTTTTTCTAAAAGCGGTTGCGTTAACTCCGCGTATTTGGATAGTTTTTGCAGAATTCCCGGTACTTTTGGGTAAATATCGTTTGGTAAAAAAGTCGTGTCAACTCTGGGATAGGTCACTACTTTTTGTTCGTATAAAGTTTGCACAATTTTTAGCGTTTCGTCTGCCGAAAATCCAAATTTGGTATTGCAATACACCTGTAAACCTGTTAAGTCGAATAGTTTAGGCGCAAACTCGTTTCCGTTCTTTTTATCGACCGAAACAATTTCGAATTCACTTTCTTTGACTTTATTGGCCAAAAGTTCTCCGTCTTCTTTTTTCAGGAAGCGACCATCTTCATAACTAAAAAGGGTTTCTCTGTATAAAGTCTGTAATTCCCAATAGGGTTGAGGTTTAAAGTTTTCGATTTCTTTCCAACGGTCTACAACCATTGCCAATGTTGGCGTTTGCACACGGCCAATAGACAAAACTTGTTTGTATCCGCCGTGTTTTACGGTGTACAAGCGTGTGGCATTCATACCCAATAACCAGTCGCCAATAGCTCTGGAGAATCCGGCATAGAATAAATTATCGTAGTTTTCAGAAGGCTTTAAGTTTTCGAAACCTTCTTTTATCGCTTCGGTTGTTAAAGACGAAATCCATAAACGCTGTACTTCGCCTTTGTAATTCGCTTCGTTCATAACCCAACGCTGAATCAGTTCACCTTCCTGCCCGGCATCCCCACAGTTGATGACCAACTCGGCTTTGTCGAATAAGCTTTTTACAATTTTAAACTGTTTTTGAATTCCTGAATTCTCGACAACTTTGGTTTCGAATTTCTCCGGAAGCATGGGTAAGTTGTTCAAATCCCAGCTTTTCCAGTGCGGTTTGTAATCGTTGGGTTCTTTTAAAGTACATAAATGCCCAAAAGTGTACGTCACGGCATAACCGTTTCCTTCAAAATATCCATCGTGCTTGGTATTGGCTCCCAAAACGGATGCGATTTCGCGTGCTACACTTGGTTTTTCAGCAATACATACCTTCATTTTTCTCCTTCGTTGTTTAAAAAGCGAAATTAGGGATTTTTTATAAGAAAGGAGCAAAGGTTCTTAGGAACAAAGGGACAAAGGTTGTTTTTATTTAATCGCACAAAGTCGCAAAGTCGTTAAGTTTTTTGTTTCACGCAGATTTAAAAAGATTTAAGCAGATGGTCGCAGAGTATATTATCAAAATTTAATCTGCCTTAATCTGCAGAATCTGCGTGAACTAAAAAAAAACTTTTAATCATTAGCTTTAAATAAAATTTTGCTCTCGATAGCTAACCGGGATTTTGAGATTTTTTCTTTCTCCTATCCGTAAGATATTTTCGAATTGGGATATCATAAAGAACCATCGTTAGATAAGCGACGCCCAGTAAAAGCAATGTGCCAATAAACATAATCAAGGCCAGTTGACCTGTTTCTGGTTTGTATTTGGTGTAATAGTTGGCGAATATCCACATGGCTGCGTAATGCGTCATGTATAGGGGATAGGATATTTTTCCGAAGAAGATACATAGTTTTCTGAATACCGGTTTTAGTGTTGCTCCGGCGCCTGCTACAATCAATAACGGAAAATAAAGCAGTACTACCAAAGGTTCTGTCAGCCAATTATAATCAGAAAAAGGGATGAAAAACGTTAAAAGCAATAAGACTGATAAGCTGATAAAACCCAGTTTCGATTTAATAATCCAATTAGAGCGAAAAATGAGCATTCCTGCTAAAAACGAATATGAAATACGGGCGCAGCCATCCCAAAAAGTTTCTCCGCTCCAGCCGCCCATTAAGCAACCTCCCGCGCGATGACTGACAAAACAAATTCCTGCCGCAGCAAAAATGGTTAATAAAAAAAGTGAACGACGACTAAGTTTGTAAAGAAAAAGCGCATACAGAATATTGGCGACATATTCCCAAAACAAAGACCAGCCCGGCGCATTTAAACCAAATATATTGAAATAACGATCTGCCATAACCGGAAAAGGAATCAGAAAAACAGAAGCCAGAAAAATCAGGATCAATTTGCCTGTTTCGTAGGTTTCAGGATGACCGCCAAACGGATCAAACAAAAAAGCCAATAAACCCAATACAGAACCAAAAACAACCAAAGGATGTAATCTGATCAGTCTTAATGTAAAAAAGTCGCTGAGTTTCATTTTTTCAATACGATCATTGTAGGCGTAGGCAATAACAAATCCGGAAAGACAAAAGAAAAAGTCAACTGCAAGGAAACCATGCGCGATAAAATTTTCTTTAGGCGGATAAACGATTTCCATAAAATGAAAAAATACAATAGCCAAAGCGGCTACTCCTCTTAATCCGTCGAGGATTTCAAAATGTTGTTTTGGTTTTAAGGTTTCGGTAGTGGTTTGTGTCATTTTTTGATTCTATTTTTTAATATGCGGCTTATAAATTGGGTTGAGTTCACAAGTGTAATCAATGTTTTTTATTGCGTGTAGTATCCAACAAATTCTCGTAATATGGAGTACAAATCTTTAATTTCAAAATAATTGGGGCTAACACTGGCAACATTCTTAAACCCTTGTTTACGAAACAACATTTTGGTTCTCGTTACATGATAATATTGTGATACCACAATTATGCTTTTAAAGTCAAGACTATCTTTTAATTTTATTGTGTTAATTAATGTTGCGCGCGTGTTGTTTCCTAGATTGTCGACAATTATTGCAGTATCCGGAACTTTGTTAGCAATTAAAAAATCTCTCATTTTATCTCCTTCATAAAAACCTTCTTTGCCTAAACCACCGCTTACTATTATTTTTTTTACGCGATGTTTTCGGTATAAATTTAACCCACATTCCAAGCGCTTTTCAAGACGTTCAGAAAGTGTTCCGTCTTCGTTTACTTTGTTGCCAAGAATAACTGCAATATCTGCATTTTTTTCGTTATCATGCAAGCCGTCAATTGTTATATAGATTGTATGCCCAATAAACCATAGTAAAAATATTGTTAGAAGTAATTTTAGTATTTGTTTCCAGTTTTTCATGTAATCAATTAGAGCGTTTAGTAGGCTTTTTATAACTTAATTTTAATTTCTTTGAAATCACCATTTTCATCTTCTGTCCACTTATCTTGTCCAATTAAATAGTATTTTCCTTTTTCTTTTATTATTCGATTTTCAAAATCTTTGTCATCAGATATAAACCCATTTGTTTTTGCAATTTCATGCCAAGTACCATTTTTATAGGACCAAACCGAAATGTTTTTCCACCAGCCTTCATTTGTTCTGGAAAAAATTAGAATTTCATTTGCATGATCATGATTGATATCTTCGGTTTTCATAACCCAAACTCCTACTAAAGATTGTTCAAGACGTATTGTTGGAATATTTCTTTTAAACTTAATAGCTACATAGCAAATTTTTTCTCCACACTCAACTTCATTTGTTTCCTCATTCCATTTATAATTTACAAACGCAGTATCATTAACTTTATCATTATTAATGTCTCCAACGAAAAACTTTCGATTTTCGATTCCAATTTTCTCCGCAACAGATTTTTCTGTTATGGAGTCGTTAGAAACACTTTTTTTTGATTTGGTTTCACAACTACAAAGAATTAAAAGCAAAACTAAAAATTTGATTTTCATAATTATGGTTTTTGTTTTTCTGCATTCTGCTCAATTGCCGGCTAATGTTTTGATGCTTTGCGGCCGGTCAGAAAAGCGAAGCGTAAAGCCAATATTGTTATTAAAGTTCAATTGAAAAACTGCGGTTGAATTTTTTACATCAGCCTGTCTGTTGTAAAACTCGTATTGGCAGCAGTTTGTATTTATTGAACCTGGATTTTGTTGATTGTTTTTCTGAACAATAAAAATTGTATTGTGGTAAGGAACATACCAATTGTTGAAAAAATGGCAAGCGTTGTCAGAATCGTAAAATTCTGTATGCGAATATCAATCAATAGATTACTGATGATAAAAATAAAACAAAATAGTGGTATTCCTAAAAATGTCAGAAGTGATAGATAGAAATTATTCCTGATTTTTTCTACCAAATTAAGAAGAAGTACAAAAGAAGAAATAACCATCGTAATAAAATATATAAATGCAAAACCTATATTTAAATACAGTTCTAAAATCTGCATCAATTTTTCAAATAAATTTCCATCGATCGTTTTTGTTGCTGCAATCACTACATGATAGGTTAAAAATAATACAGCACTTATCAGAAAATTAATTAGCCAAAACTTAAATATAATTTTTTTCATCTTTTGTGAAGGTAGTTTTTGTTGCTTTTTTTGTGAAGATAAACAAAATCTCCTGTTCTCATTTTACCTAAAACTTCAGGTTTTAATGAAAGATCAATGATAGATAAATAACTAATATGCTTTGGTTTTTTCTCTCATTTCGTTAGGGATTATTGTCATGGTTATTACGACCCGATCGTGCATTCATAGTTTATATTATTTTGTTATTGATATGGCTTGCGTTCACGAGCGAGACGCCATCGCCAGCGGGGGAATAATGAATTTATTTAAAAGATTTGATAAAATTGTAACTCATAATATACCCTAAATCTTCGCTTTGATAATTGATGCCGGCCGTATATAAATGGTTGTTTATGTAAGAGCTGTAAAATTCCTGAGTTAAAATTAGTGCGTCAGTTTTAGGATGGTACAGATGAACTAAAATTTTATTAAAGTCATATTTCCCTAGTTTTAAATCACTTTTTGCAATGTCATATTTTAGTCCTTTACCAGAATAGGTTTCTTCGAGTAATTGAAACATAAAGGCTTTGTATTCGTCAAATGTCATCTTTTTTTTACCAATTAAAGACTCGTAATTGGCGCTAAAAATATTGTATTTGTCTTTTTCAAAACTGATTAAGGTTGTACTGGATCGGGTAACATTTTTTCCTTCTGTGGCATGTTCCTTCATAGCTTCGTAACCTTTGTCTTCTAATTCTTTTGTTCTTTCTTTTGATGTTATTGTAAAGCCTTCCGGAATTTCAATTTGCCAATCGAATAAGTTGCATTTATATTTGCCGTCTTCAATTTTTCCGTCTTCGTGATCTCCAATTATTATCTCTTCCTTAATCGAAGAAGAATTAACTTGTTTTTGTTGGCAAAAGGAATGCACCGGAATAAGCGTTAGTAATAAAAGGTTGAAGTATAGTTTTTTCATAATGTATTGTGTTGAAGAGCGGATTCCCATTCTGTATTTAACGTTTTGACTTTCGTTTACACAAAGATTGATTTTTTTCTCTTTACAAATGTAAAAAGCGGCAAAGATATTTTCTTGTAGCTTTCATTTTAAATCAGTTGTATACAACCGATTGTATACAATCACCTAAAAGTAATCTATTACTTGTAATTTCGTTTTGATGAAAAATAGTAACTAGATAAGATTCAATCATGGAAAGCCAACAAACAAAACAAGTCACAGAATTTTTAGAATCAATGAATAGAATCAATAAATTCAACACCCTAAAAACAGAGAATAAGGGTGATAATTCGTTTAGTGTAACGCTAAAAGTTTCCGGTTATAACGAATTAAACTCAATGGTTTCAGATCTTCTGAAATCAAGTATCGTTTTAATGAATAAGGAAGCCAGAAGTTTGGCTTTTTTTGAATCAGATACAGATATTAATGTGGTGACTTTGCTTGAAATTGCATTGCAGCTTTTACCTGATCAGGAAATGGAATTGTTGGATGATTTGCATAAGATGGGTTTGAAGTCTGATTAAAAATAAGATTCCATTGCTATCAATCTTACGTATTAAAAATAATTAAGAGAAGTATAAGTGCTCCCAGGAATATAACTCCAATCATATGATTTAAAGAGCTGTTTTCTTCCTTCTTTTTGTTGCTGCCCGTTGGTGACCATATGCCTGAAAATGTTGTAAAGTCATCGTCGTTTAGTAAACATCGTAAGTTTACATACAGAAACCTAACTGATGCTCCTAAATACTCTAATAAAATTCGACCCACTATTATTTGTAAAAAATCCATTTGTATGAATTCTTGTTTAGGATTAGCGTAATGATTGAGTTTTTTTGTTTTATGTTCTTCGGCTAGCGCGAGCGTCCCGCTCGTGCACTCATAGTTTTTATATTTTTGTTATTTGCATGGCTTGTGCTCACGAGCGGACGCTCGCGCTAGCAGGGGTAGCTTTTTATGAAAATACTTCGTAGAGCGGGGTCATTTATATTTATGCTAGTCCTAATTTCCAATTACCAATTTTAAAGTAGTCGTCTTTTTTCTCTGATGAAATATTATTATAAACATATGAAAATGCTTGTTTTGGGATAGCTTCTCTAATTAATATTTCATGATTTAAATCGTGGACATCCAATCCTCCTAATCTAGTTAGCAACATATAATTATTAGAAATTGAGGGATCTTTTATGCCTAAAGTACTTAGAAGTTTTAGTATTTCCTTTTCATCTAAATATATTTTAAAGCTCCAATTATTCTCATCTTCAAAAATATCAAAACCTTTTCCTTGTTTAATTTTGGGATTTGTAGCAAAATACTTAACACTATTTTGTACAGCTATAACAACTTCATCTATATTGTAAATGTATGCATACTTGTTGTAACTATAAATTATAATATTTTCAGTTACCTCTTTTAATTTATTGTATATTGTTTCTTTTCCATAATAAAAGCATGCATCTAAAAATTTTCTGTATTGATTTTTTGCCTTCAAGTCATTTTCATTAGGATTTTCTATTTTTTTTAATTCTTCATATTTTCGATATATTTCACTTATATTTTCGATTTCAAATTCAATTTCATATGATTTTCCTTCATTGAATAAGTCTTTAATTTGAGTAAAATAATCTGCAAGAATTAGATCGCTTTGTTTACATTCGAAATCTTTCGTTAATTCTATTTTAAAAATCTTTTTTAGACTTTCTTGAACTGGTTTTTTATCAGAAAGGTTTATACCACTTTTCTGAAATAAAGAATTTGCCTTCTTTGTTTCAATTGAAGGTAATTTAGGTGCTACAGGTGAAAATTCATAGAGTTTTTGATCAAGCAATTTTGCAAATAGTTTCTCCTTTTCTCTTTCATTTCCTTTGCTTAAATCTAGAATTTCTCTAGATTTAAAAAATAAAGGAATGATCTTATCATTAAAGCCTTCAAATGATATTAAAATATATTTATTTGAATTTGTTTCAATATCTCTTAGTATAAGTGAATATTCAGTTCCAACCCCACCTTTGAATTCTTCTGCTTTTTTTCGGTAAGTTTCAGATAGAATAATGATTACCTTACTGTAATCTGTCATTCCTCTATGCATCATAGTTATGAAATCTTTTGCAGTTTCATTCTGTATCAACATTTTATCTATTTCAGCATGAAACCCATGATCTCTTAAAAAATTAGTAAATGCTATAGCTTTTTCATTATGTTCCTCATTATCCCAACTATATGTTACAAAAACTTTAATTTCAGAAGTATTTTTCATATAATTATTTTATATCTTTAATAGTTTAATTTTTGTCATATTAAACAGATCTGTTCTGTCGAATTGAAAAAAAATATCTGCTCTATTTTGTTTTTAATGTTGTTTTCAACATTTTTTGTTTTCTAATTTTCATATTTTATTATAAGCAATATCTGCTAAAAAATCAAAGCCCCGATAGCGCGGATTTGTAATCCGTGCCCGCAAAGATAATCATCTTTTAAAAATACAAAGTATTGTGTCTCATCGTTACGGGCACGGATTGCAAATCCGCGCTATCGAACTAGAAGGTATATCCGCGCGATCTGGTTGCGTTCACGAGCGGGACGCTCGCGCCAGCTTGGGGAATTGGCAAATCTTGTAAATATATTTTTTGTTTAATTGGCTAAAAATAAACTAGAGTCCAATTTTTTAGAAACTCCATTAAAATCTTTTACTAAGAAATCATTTAGAGGAAATGTTTTTTCAAATACCCCATGTTCTGTATAAATCTTAATTATTATTGATTTACTTATAATCTCATTTATTGTATAATTACGAATCACTATTTTTTCAAGTTTAATTGATGTTGTTTGATTTGAAAAAATTCTATCTGACTTTTCTATGTTTATTATTTTATAATCACCTTCTATTCTACCATCTACTTCATAGGAGACAATTTGTTTTGGATAGTGAATCTCAACGTTATACTCATTTATAACACTTTCACTTAGATTAACAAAAGATATATTTAACTCTAATTCAATGTATTTAAGTAATTGATAAAAATAGGATGAAGTTCCAGTATTTGAGACTAATTTAATATCCGAGATAATTACCTTGTTTTTTTCTGCAAATAATGAAGGTATTTTACTTGTTTCTATTGTTGGTAATTTAGGAGCGACTTCTGAAAATTCATAAAGTTTTTTGTCGAGTAATTTTGCGAAGAGTTTTTGTTTTTCTCCTTCATTATCTTTACTAAAGTCAATTATTTCTCTAGACTTAAAAAATAATGGTGCTATATTATCGTTGTGTCCTTCAAATGATATTAAAATATACTTGTTTGGGTTAACTTCAATGTCTTTTAAAATAAGTGTGTATTCAGTTCCGACTCCACCTATAAATTCTTCTGCTTTTTTTTTATAACCTTCGGAAAGGATAACAATTACTTTTTGATAATCTGTCATACCTTTATGCATCATTACTTTAAAATCTTTTGCTGTTTCGTTTTGTACTAGCATTTTGTCTACTTCAGCGTGAAAACCATTATCTCTTAAAAAATTTGTAAACGCTATCGCTTTTTCTTTATGTTCTTCATTATCCCAACTATAGGTAACAAAAACTTTAATTCTTTCATTATTTTCCATTTGATTATTTTTTTGAGTATTTTTTTTAATGTTCAAGAAGTCTTTGTTATTCACTGTGAGGATTTGCTATCTTATCTATGAATTTTGTTATATCTCTTAGCGAATTTTTAATCAATCTTATTACCATCATTTAAATATTATTTTCATGATGATAATTGTCACAACTACAATAACTCCGTAAAATACAATAAGGGTAGTATTAAAGATAGCGTTTAACCAAGTATTCTTACCATTATTGTAATTTTCTATACTCATTTTGAAATCAATCCCACCTGTTTTTGCAGAAACAATCTTATATAAGGTTCTGAAACATTTTTCTCGAGAAATAAAAAACGCATCTAAAATCCAAAAGGATGGAATAACTATATAAGATAAGATAGCAAAATCTCCATTCGAATCTTTTGCAGCTAAAGCAAATAATGCAGAAACTAGTGTTACAGCCCAACCTTTAATTAGAAAAGAATTTGTATTCATACGAGTTATTACATTCTGTATAAATTCTAGATGTTTTAATTTGTCTTCCATTTTTTATTTTAGTTTATATAAATAATTAAGTGCTTCGAGTTCATTTGTAGGATGTTTTTTTAGCCACATTGCTAAAAAAGTTGAATCTATTTTTGTTAAATGATCTAGATCTAGATTATAATTGATTTTTAATTGGGGCGTATCCTTTTCCGCACTAAAAGTTTTTGATTCAATTATAATTTTAAAACGATCAGGAATATTGATTCTAATAAATTTTGAAAGAGCGATTTCATTGTAGATCCAAGGAGATTCACTCTTATTAAGGGTTTCGTATTTTTGTATAGAATTTGGTGTATTTATAACTATAAAACATTCACATTTGTCAATCATCATTGTTAAAGCATTCATTAGCATCATGTGAATATGGCTTGATGCATAATTTACATCTGAATATGAATAAAGTTTTGGCGATAAATTTTGTACAGAATAATTGTCATTAACCCCTTGTAGGAGATTATCTGAAGATCCCCAAAGGCAAGAATCAATAAAAGCGATAAGTCCAAAATTTTCATAAAGCCAACCAGAAAAAGCTATTGCTAACTGTTTGTCATCATGAGAGTGAGATATAAATATATCTGCATTTAAATTTGGAAACCAGTTTTCTTGTAATTCAGTTCCGTCAATAGTAGTGGGAGAAAATAAAAATTTTCTAAAATTATTATCTATCGGTTTCTTTAATTTTAGATAATTTTCTTCTCCTATTTTATAATAATGTTGAAAATTTGAAAGTTCTTTTGAATTTAGTGATAAATTAAAGCCTTTATACATGTTTAAATTGTTTGTTTATAAGAATTTATTTGATAGGGGAGTTAAAGAATATAATTGATCGAGAGCATTTTCTGGTGAGTTACAATCTTTTTTGAACCATTCCCATAATGTGTTTTCATTTAAATTTGTTAAATGCGATAATTCTATATCATATTCTATTTTTAAATTTTCGTTTAAAGCCTTCATTTGTGCTGAATATTTGCTATCCTTTATATTTAATCTTTTAGGGGGTACTTTTCTTATAATTTGCGTTGTAGCAATCTCTGAAAATATCCAAGGTGACGTAGTTTTATCTATTATTGAAGCTGGGGTAATAGAATTTGGAGTATTCAAAAAAAATATACATTCTGAATTATCTATCATTTTATTTAAAGCTGTAGATAATATTAAATTTATGTGACTTGTGGAATAATTTCGCTTATCGTAATTATATGTATTTTGGCCAGTATTTTTACAATATGTATTGTCAATTTGTTTTAAAATATGGTTAGAATATCCCCAAACATTAGAATCTATAAATGTTTCAATATTAAAAATTTCATAAAGAATTCCTGCAAGTATTATTGCTATCTTTTCATCTTTATGTGAATGAGATAAAAAAATATGCGATTTAACTTCTGGAAACCAATTTTTTTGTAAATCGGTTCCACTGATTACTCCATTTTTAGATGTAAAATGATTGAGATTTTCTTGAATACTTTTTTTTGTTTTGTTATTTTGTATTTTTCCTATTTCATAGAACTCATTAAATTCATCAATTTCCGCATTAATTATATTTGATGTTAAATTATAAC
>NZ_MUGR01000029.1:0-72383 GCF_002217195.1 Flavobacterium aquidurense
ATAAAATTTAAACAGGCTCTAAATATTTCTTTTAAAATTATATTTAAAAATAGTTATCATTTTGGTAACTATTTTTTTTTGCGCTTTATTTGTCATGATTAATTATTATGCCCACGGATTATGCGGATAAAACTGATTTACACAGATCTTTCTTTTAATTACACCTCCGAAAATCTGTATAACCCGTTACATCTGTACACCTTTTTTAACTTTAAAAGAATACTAAATATGAACAAGAAAAAATCAAAATATCTGTTTCCCATAATTACATTTTTACTGAGTTTTGGCTGTGCTTTGTTTGTTGCCATGAAGGTTTTTCCTAACAATCCTTTTTCGGGAGCAAAAGCAAAGACGGCAACTACTTTGACTGATAAAGTTCAGGATGGTGATCTTATTTTTCAAACTTCGGAATCAACTCAATGTGAAGCGGTTCGAATAGCGACAAATTCAAAGTTCTCACATTGTGGACTCATCTATAACATCAACGGAAACTGGTTTGTTTTTGAAGCTGTTCAGCCTGTAAAGCTTACCCGCCTTGAAGAATGGATCCAGCACGGAAAAGATCATAAATATGTTGTTAAGAGATTAAAAAATGCTGAGAAAGTACTGACTCCGGAAGTGCTTCAAAAAATGAAGGATTACAGCCAGCAATTTAACGGCAAAGAATATGATGCCTATTTTGATTGGTCTGATACAAGGATCTATTGTTCTGAACTGATCTGGAAAGTCTATAAAAATGGCGCTAATATCGAATTGTCTCCATTAAAACAATTGAAAGATTTTAATCTGACTGATGCACGGGTAAAAAAGGTATTAAAAGAAAGATATGGAAATGATATTCCGCTTGAAGAGAAAGTCGTTGCTCCGTCTGATTTAGTCGTTTCTGATTTACTGAAAACAGTAATCGATACATATTAGAATTGTCCGCTGATTTAACGGATCTGGCAGATTAAAGCTGAAATTGCAATACAAAAAAAGCGATGAGAATAAACTCATCGCTTTTTTATTTTACTTTTTATTTAAATTATTTTATGTCAAAATTTTCATATATGTATTGAAAAACTGGCATATATGACAGATATTCTTCGGGTTTGCAACAAAATGTCAGAAGAAATAAATCAGCACCTTTTACAAAATAATATTGAAGAATAGTGGCAAATCTTCCATCATCTAACATTGTCTTATAAACAATTTCCTGACCTGTTAAATTATTTTTTACAACTTTTCTATTCGAAATAATTTCATTAGTAACTCCGATTCTTCTGTCAATTATCTTTTTGAGCATTTTAGGTTTAATGTTAGAATAACCCAGGTCATTAATCCTTAAACCAATATTTTCAATAAAATTATCATTCGGACCACTTTTTTCACTCAATAACACAAATGATTTTTGAAGTGAATCTGTTTTTTTAAGATACCAATTGGAAGGAAACAATAGAGAATATTTTTTTTCACTAATGTATAACTTGTCATAAGCATTTTCAGCATTTTGCTGACTGTAACAAAATGTTACAAAAAACAAAAAACCAAGTTCAAAAAACCACTTCATAAACACCTTAGTTTGCTGTTGGCAAAACAATTCCGTTTTGGTCCATCAAATATAGTAATGATGTCATTGTTGCAGCACCAAGTTCTAGTTCTCTTTTGTTGATGGCGTCAAATTTGTCATTCGCTGCATGGTGATAATCGAAGTAACGTTGTGAGTCGGGTTTTAAACCTGCTTTAACGATTGCCTTAGACGTTAAATGACCAATATCTGAACCTGCGTGACCAATTGTAAAACTATGCACTAAATAAGGCTCAAAAAGAGGCGCGTATTCTTTTATTTTTTTATAATTGGTATCATCGGCTTCTATAGAAAATCCTCTTGGGCTAAATCCTCCTGAATCGCTTTCTAATGCAAAAATGTGATTTTCCTTATTTTGTTTCGAAACTTCTTCATATTTTGCTCCGCCTTTTCCTCCGTTTTCTTCATTCATAAACAAAACGACACGAATCGTATTTTTAGGTTTGTAGTTTAAGTTTTTAAGAATACGAATCACCTCCATACTTTGCACTACTCCTGCTCCATCGTCATGAGAACCATCGGCCAAATCCCAGGAATCTAAGTGTCCGCCAACCACCATAATGTTTGATGGATTAACGCTTCCTGTTAATTCTCCAATTACGTTATAAGACAATACATCCGGTAAAGTCTCGCAGGATTGTTTAAAATAAAATTTTAAAGCTGGATTCGCTTTTAAAGATTTACTTAGCAATTCGGCTCCATTTGTACTAATAGCAGCCGTTGGAATATATTCTTCTTTTGGTAGATCGCCATAACTTTGGGCTCCTGCATGAGGAAAATCGTCTAAACGTAAATTCATCGAACGCACAATTGATCCTACAGCGCCAAGTTTAGCCGCTTCTTTTGCTCCTGCAAATCTTTGATCTACACAGGCTCCGTAAGAAACAAAAGTTTCGATATTTTCAGGATTCATCGGTCTGTTAAAAAACACAATTTTGCCTTTTACTTTAGCTCCCAAAGCTTTTAATTCCTCGATGCCCTGAACTTCTACAATTTCTGCAGTAAGCCCGGTTTTTGGTGTAGCAACTGATCCGCCTAAGGCACAAATTGGTACATTCGTTTTTAGTTTTCCGTCCAGGATAAAGGCGGTTTCTTTTTCGCCACGAACCCAATGCGGCACCATAACTTCCTGCAAATATACTTTATCAAGTCCTAATGTCTCGAGTTGTCTTTTTGTATATTCTACTGCCTTTTCGGCTCCCTTAGAACCTGACAAACGACTTCCGATATCATTAGACAAATATTCTAACCAGGTATAACATTTTGCCTCGGTCAGCGCTTTTTTATAAAATAATTTAATATTTTTTTCCTCATTTGACTGCGCAAAAGAGGTGAATCCGTTTAAAACTAAAACAGCTAAAAGAATCGTTTTTTTCATAGGTTGTATGGCGTTTTTTGGGTTGTTTCACAAAGGAACAAAATTCTTTAGAACTGCCGGAGTTTCTCCTCAACTATTCACATAAAAAAACTCTAATTACAAACCTGTTCGTTTATAATTAGAGTTTTTATGATTTTAATAAAATAAAACTATTTTACTTCAATACTCTTATTTTTTGTTCCAATTCCATTCTCATTAAAAGCTTCGATAGTAAAATAATATTTTGTTCCTTTATCTAAACCTCTGAAATCATACGAGTTTTCATCATAGACCATTATGGTATTGTATAATTTATCAGGTGTGATTCCGTAATAAATATTGTATCCAATTGCATCGGCTTGTTTTTTCCACGAAATCATAGCGTTTCTGGAATCTTTTTTATTTCTATCTACTTTAAACGAGTTTACAGGTTTTGGTTTTTCTGATAATCCATTTCCAAATACTCTGAAATCTGAAATGGCAAACAATCCTGATGCATTGTGAATGTTTTCCATTTTTATGTAACGTGCTTTAATTGCTTTCGTTAATTCTACATAATCATGGGGAACATCTTTGTCATTCCTGGATTTATCTACTACTAAAGTCCAGTTTTGTGCATCATCTGACATGTAGATTTTATATTGATAATAAATATCCATTGCTTTATTAAACTGCGTTGCTTTATGATCTGCATAATTAATCTGCAGCGCCTTAATTTCCATTGGTCGGCCTAAATCCATTTGAAGCCATTCTCCCGGATCAGCTGTTTTAGCAGACCAATATGTCTGAATATTTTCATCGGTCAGATTTTCGGCACCGTAGCAAAATTTCTCGTATACTTTTTTACCGCCATTATCCATTCTGTGTGTTTCTACTTCCATACATTCTTCCGAAGAGGAAACGGTTACCGGTTTTTTATACGAAAGCAACATCCAGCCTGATGAAGCGCCTTTTGTCTGATCGCGCTGCTCTGTTGGCAATACAATTGGAAAATCCCCGTAAGAAGTGATCGAATACATGACGTCATCTTTGTCAAATCCGGCAGGGAACATATCGATACGACGCTCAAAACGATCTTTTATAGAGATCTTACAAGTTCCGGTATTCCAGTAATTGCCATAATTATCTGCAAAAGTATTTCCGTGTCCGGCTCCTATTACAAAACCTCCGGGTTTATACGACATTGGATTGTGTTTTTGATACACAAAAGGCCCAAGCGGATTATCTCCAACGTGAACTCCGTTTGCATACCCTTTAAATTCAGTAGCCGGAGCACCATATTGCATGTAATATTTTCCGTTGTGTTTCGTCATCCACGCTCCTTCTATAAAATCACCCCAAGGTGCCGGTTCCATATCATTATTAGGTCCAAAACGTTCCCAGCCGTGGTTTTTGGGATCAAGTCCCACTACTTCTTTAATTTGTCCGTACGGACGCTGAATGTCTTCTACTTCTGTAGCAGCATATAATTTTGCATAATCAGCCTGATTTCCTACCGGCAGCCAGGTTTTATAATCTACTTCGGTACCAACAAGAGGTAGTTTTCCGCTTGAACCGTAGTACATGTATACTTTTTTATCATCATCCTGAAAGATAGCAGGATCCCAGGTTGGCAACATCGCTTTGTCTACATGTCGCAGCCATCTTCCTGATTTTGGATCGGCTGTTTTCCAGATCGGATGATCTTTTTTCCAGGTTGAACCTACATAAAATAAGGTATCATTTACCACCCACGCAGCAGGCGCACATTGATCGTCATCGCCCGGCTGTCTCTGAAAACTTCCGTAAACGAAATTCCAGTCAGACATGTCCTTGCTCCAAAAGAAACCAGCCTGATTGGTAGCAAATAAATAGTACTCGCCTTTGTAAGTAATAATGACCGGATCTGCACTTGAACGACGGGATTCAGGGATTCCGTTATGATTATGCGTTGTATAATTGTACCCAATATTAATTGGATTACAGTAGGTTGATGCCGGTTTATTAGGATCAAACCATTCTGTTTTTCCAGGGATACTGGATTTTTGTGCCGAGACTGTGTTGTTACATACCAACAAAAACATCAAAAGCGGTATTGAAAGTAGTTTATACATTTTTTCTATTTTTTATTTTATTTATTGTTTCGAACAAAAACATCCTTAACGAAGGTTTACTTTTTAATTTTAAGTCTTTCGTTTAGTAATTCAGGCTCATTGGTGGTGATATAATCAAATTTGTTTTCGATAATCCAATCCATATCAGCAGCTTCATTAACGGTCCAGGCATTCAGAATAATATTATTCTCTTTTGCTTCTTTGATCCATTCCGGATGTTTTTTAAAGAATGAATAATGATAATCGACGCCATCAATATGGTCTGCTTTTACTTCTTTTGGAGATTTATTTCCTTCTAAATATTGCAAAACTGTTTTTTGATCCATCTTTCTGATTTCTTTCAACATTTCGTAATCAAAACTAATGTAGCAGGTATTTTTATCTGCTTTTAATTTTTTGATCGTTTCAACCGTCATTAACGCTGTCTTTTTGCCTCTCTCTTTACTGATTTCCGAAGGTTTAATTTCGCATACCAAAAGTGTGTGTTTATTGTTTTTTTTACCTTCAACAATATACTCATGCAGCGTTGGAAGCTTTTCTCCGTTAGAAAGTTTAAACTTGATCAGGTCGGCATAATTTGTTTCTTCGATAAGTAATTTGTTATAATGCGCATCATGATTGATTATAAGCGAATCATCAGCGGTGCGCCAAACATCAAATTCTGAACCTGCAAGTTTCAGATCAATAGCATGTCTAAGGGCTGCTATCGAGTTTTCAGGTAAGTTATTTTTTTTCCATGCTCCGCGATGTGCCACAACAACATCTTTTTTTGCACTACAAGAAGAAAAAGCTATTGTCAGCATCAAAAAAAAGGTACCGGATATTTTAATTGTATTCATTTTATAAAATTTAAGTTTTATGATTCAAAGGATAATATTTATAGATTTTACTTACAAATAATAGACTGAAAAGCTAAAAAAAAGCCCTCCGAACTAACTACGGAGGGCCAATCAATAATAAATAAACCAACTATTTAGTTAACTCAAAACTAACTTTCTTATCGGCATTTGAATTTCCTCCAACGAAAACATCAAACTGTCCAGGTTCTACTACGAATTGTAAATCAGAATTATAAAATTTTAAATCTTCAACTGTGATATCAAAAGTCACGGTTTGTTTTTCACCTTTTTTAAGTGTTATTTTTTGGAAATTTTTAAGTTCTCTAACAGGTCTTGTTACTGAACCCACTAAATCTCTGATGTATAACTGAACAACTTCTTTTCCGTCATAGTTTCCTGTATTGGCAACATCTACAGTTACTTTTAATTTTCCTGCAGCGTTCATTTTATCAGATGAAATTTTCAGGTTTGAATAGTCAAAAGAAGTATAACTTAAACCGAAACCAAATGGAAATAATGGTTCGTTTCTCTCATCGATATAGTTAGATCTGAATTTTTCGAATTTACCTTCTGTGTTAGAAAGTGGTCTTCCTGTATTTTTGTGTGCATAGTAAATTGGCAATTGACCAACGCTTCTTGGGAAAGTTGAAGTTAATTTTCCAGAAGGATTTACATCTCCAAATAAAACATCAGCAATGGCATAACCTGCTTCGCTACCTGCGAACCAAACATTCAAAATTGCAGGAACAGTTTCGTTTTCTTCTTTGATTACTAATGGGCGACCATCGAATAAGACTAGAACAACTGGTTTTCCTGTTTTTAATAATGCATTTAATAAATCTTTTTGTGCTTGTGGAATTTCTAAATTCGTACGGCTGCTTGATTCTCCGCTCAATTCAGCAGATTCTCCAAGTGCAGCAACAATTACATCTGATTGATTGGCTACTTTTAAAGCTTCTGCTAATAATTCTTCTTTTGAACGGGCATCACGGTGTAATGTTTTTCCAAACATTGTTGCGTTTGTTTCAAAAGTTTCATCATAATCTAAGTTGCTTCCTTTTGCGTATAATACTTTCGTAGATTTTCCTGCTACTTCTTTGATTCCTGCTAAAAGTGAAATGGCATTTTCCATTTTTGTAGCCACACTCCATGTTCCGGGCATATTTTCTTTAGCATCAGCCAATGGTCCGATCAAAGCAATTGTTCCTGATTTTTTAAGTGGTAAAACCTGCCCTTGATTTTTTAATAAAACCAATGATTGAGCTGAAATAGATCTTGCTTCTTTTCTGCTGCTTGCAGTAAAGATTTCCGTTTTTGCTCTGTTAGCATCGCAATATTTATATGGATCCTGGAACAATCCAAGGTCATATTTAGCTTCTAAAATAAGTTTAACGGCATTATCGATAGTTTCGATTGTTACTTTTTTCTCGTCTAAGGATTTTTTCAAAGTAGTTAAGAAACCTTCTCCAACCATATCCATTTCTACACCTGCATTTAGAGACATAGCAGAAACAGCTTGTAAATCTCCCATACCGTGTTCGATCATTTCAGGAATTCCTGTAAAATCTGTAACTACAAAACCTTTAAACCCCCATTGTTTTCTTAAAATATCGGTCATTAACCATCTGCTTCCTGTGGCAGGAATTCCGTCAACTTCGTTAAAAGAAGCCATCACAGATCCTACTCCTGCATCTACAGCTGCTTTGTAAGGAGGGAAATAATCGTTGAACATTCTGATATGACTCATATCAACTGTATTGTAATCACGACCACCTTCTGGAGCACCGTATAAAGCGAAGTGTTTTACACACGCCATAATCGAATTATTCTTTGAAAGATCGTGTTGTTGGTATCCGTTTACCATGGCAGTTGCAATGCGGCTTCCTAAATACGGATCTTCTCCCGAACCTTCAGAAACTCTTCCCCAACGAGGATCACGGGAAACATCAACCATTGGAGAGAATGTCCAGTTGATACCGTCAGCACTTGCTTCCTGAGCTGCAATTTGAGCACTTCTTTCGATTAAGCCCATATCCCAGGTACAAGATAATCCTAACGGAATTGGGAATGTTGTTTCGTAACCGTGAATAACATCCATTCCGAAAATCAATGGAATTTTTAAACGGCTTTTTTCAACAGCAATTTTTTGTACTTCTCTAATTTTTTGAACAGATTTTATATTGAATAAACCTCCTACTCTACCTTCAGCAATTTTTGTAGCCACGTCAGAACTGTTTGCTTGTCCTGTAGTAATATCTCCAGAAGTTGGTAAATTAAGCTGACCTAATTTTTCATCTAATGTCATTTTCGACAATAACTCAGCTACAAACTCTGACCTTGGTTTAATTTTTACGGCACTTTTAGTATTCTTTTTCTGGGCGTAACCCAAAACAGCACATCCTAAAAATAGTAAGACTAATTTGTTTTTCATGTGTATTTAATATTTGTTTTTTAATGGAATATGGAATCACTTTTCTTCGTTCTGTTTGGAATTTGGAATCAAACCGATTTCATTCTATTATATTTATTTGTTTGTATTCTTTTTTATCTGTTTAAACATCCAGTCATAAATCTCGGGATTGTCATAAACTCTCGTCCAGCTATCGTGACCCGCATCATCAAAAATGGTCAGTTGAACATCTTTGGCATTACACTTTTTCAGCTCTTTGTAAATGGTGACCGCATAATCTACCTTTACTACATCATCCAGTAATCCGTGAAAAATTCTGGTTGGAATGTTAGCTATTTTGCAAGCACTTTCTAATTCAATCAAATCAACAAAACCTGAAATTGGTACTATGGCAGCAAACTTATCGGGATACGAAAGCGCTAAATTCCATGCTGCCCAGCCTCCTGAACTTAAACCTGTAACATATATTCGATCAGGATCTATTTTGTTTTCTTTTTGGATCTTTAAAATCAATTCATTAATAGAGGCAATATCCCATTTTTCATCTTCCTTGCACTGCGGGGCCAGAACATAAGCATCTAACTGATGCGTTTTAAGATATTTTAAGGGGCCATTGATCTTTACTTTTTCAATGTCTGTACCTTTTTCTCCATCACCTGAAATAAACACGATTAATGGCTTTTTATCTTTTGTATTGGCAGGTTTGTGCAATGCATAACCTAATTCATGTTTCAAGACTATAACCGTATTTATTTTTCCGGTAGTTTCCGTCTGTGCAAAACCCAATGCCGAAAAAAGAAATATCAATAACGCTAAGCTGTTTTTCATTTTGAACGTTATTAAAAACCGTATTTTCCAGATTTAAATCCAAGTTTTACTAAACCTTGTTTTACTTCCGGAGCATTCATGAATAATTTCCATAATAAACCTGTTCGGTAATTTTCGATCATTACGACTTCAGGTCCCTGATCGATTGCCAAATAACGTTTTGCTACCCAATTATTTCCTAAACTAAGCGCATCATAGAAACCGGCATCTCCCCAGGTCTGGTCTTTATGATTTTCATAAAGATTGCGTATCACAGCCATGGATTCTTTTGGCGTATATACAATTGAACTTATTGCTCCTGTTGGTGATATAACGCCTACATCATTTGTTGGAAAATGTGCATTATACCCGATTGATCCGTCAGGATTTCTGGAATAAGATGCTGTTAATCCCCAATAATCAGCGCCATAACCTTCAAATTTCTTTGGGTTTTCAACACAATATTCATAATCTATTTTAACCTGATTTACATTCAGGTCCCAATAGTTGGCATATTTATCTGTTAACTGATTTGGATCAAGTCCTACATAAGAATAATGTGCCCAAAACAATGGTCCGCCAAATTCCTCTGCTCCATTATGTTTTAAAATCAACGGAATATTATACTTTGTTTTAGAAGTAACGATTCCGCCACTTCTCGCCCATCCTTCATGGTATGCTTTTGCATCTATTGAATGTGTTGGCGAAGATGCTCCCAGAACATAAGTAATCAGACATTCATTATATCCCTCAAGCGGAAAATTCATTTGCCAGTCGTAGTTTGGCGACCAGTGCCAGTACAATACATTTTTGTTGTTTGTGTACCATTGCCAGTCAACGCCTTTCCAAAGTGCATCATATTTTTGAGCTACAGCTTTGTCTTTTTCAGAACCGTCTTTTAGATATTCGCGAACAGTAATCATCCCTGCAACCAAAAATGATGTTTCGACTAAGTCTCCACCATTATCCTTGGTTCCAAAAGGTTTTACTTTTCCGGTATTTCCGTCTATCCAGTGTGACCATGCTCCGTGAAAACGATCTGCTTTGCCTAAAAAGTCAGCAATTTTGTTCAGTCTCTCAACTCCTTCTTTTTTGGTAATATATCCTTGAGATATTCCGGAAACAATAGCCATAAGTCCGAAACCTGAACCTCCGGTTGTTACGATATTAGCATCATTTTCAGGATAAACTCCATCCGGATGATAACGTTCTCTTGCTAAACCAGAATTTGGCTCTGCATAATCCCAGAAATATTTGAAGGTTTGTTTTTGAACGGTAGCTAAAAGTTCATCATCTGTTAATTTAACTGCAGCAGTTTTTTCAGCAACTTTCTCTTTCGATTTTTCACCAATTGACCCACAACCTAAAAAACTAAATGCTAATAATAAAACTGAAATTCTAACCATTATAAAAAAATTTGAAATTGTAATAAATAATCACTTCCTCCTAAAAACTAGAAGGAAGTGATAAATAAGAATATTAATTATAACCTGGATTTTGAGAAGACATTCCTTCAGCTATTAAAAGGAATGATGATGGAATTGGGAACAATTCATTTTTACCTACTGTAAATACTCTTCCATTAGGAAAATCTGCGCTCTTATCAGCTGCAAAAGCATCTTTGGCTTGACCAGTTCTAACTAAATCAAAGAATCTGTCAAATTCGAATGCCAACTCAACTCTTCTTTCTTTCCAGATTGCAGTTCTAACTGCTGCTTGGGAAGTTGCCGGAGTATCTCCTAAACCAGCTCTGTGTCTGATTATGTTTAACAATGGAATTGCATCTGAAGTCTGACCTAATTCATTTAACGCCTCAGCTTTCATTAATAATACTTCAGCGTATCTTAAATATTTGATATTAGCATCTGTCTCCCATGCACTTGTATAGGCAGAAGAATAAGCTTTTAAGTTATATCTTGGATTAGGATCGTCTGCACTTATCACAGGAATCACTCTTCCGTCATATAAAGTTGTACCTCTAAAAATAATAGTCGCATTTTTTCTAACATCGTTAGTTTCATAAGCATTTACTAAACTTTGAGAAGGTTGATTGAATCCCCATCCCCATGCATCACGAACACCCTGAACGTTAGAATATCCTTGAATTCCACGAGCAGGTACAGAACCTACACCATTAATTTCAAAAATAGATTCCCCATCATTTTCTCCTTCAAGTCTAAACATTTTAGCATAATCCGGAGAAATAACATAACCGGTAACTAAATTGGCGTTATCAACTACTTTTTGCCAATTTTTTTGATATAGATTTACTTTTGCTAATAAAGCATAAGCCGCACCTTTTGAAGCTCTTGCTTTTTCATCTGACGCATATTGTGATTTATTAGGCAACACTGATGCAGCCTCTGTTAAATCTTTTTCGATAAAAGCATAAACTTCAGCTGCAGTTTTACGAGTTAACTGCATTGTTTTGTCTTCTGCTGATAATGGAATTTTTGATATGTGATCAACAATTGGCACTCCACCATAACATTTCACCAATGTAAAGTACATGAAAGCTCTTAAAAATTTTGCTTCGCCCATTAACCTTTCTCTTAATGCAGGATCAGCTTTATCTAATTTAGGTAGAATAGCTAATGCTTGATTACATCTGTTAATTCCATCATAATTTGCATTGAATGTACTTTCTGCAGATGGATTTGATGCGTTGTAAGTTAAAGCATCCAAAACATCTTTATCAGTACCTGTATCACTTGGAGTCGAACCTTTGTCTGCATCATCAGATGTAATGCTGGCTAATCCAACCCATCCGAATGAACTCATATCCCAGTCTAAAAATTTACTGTAGATTGAGGTTACAAATGTTTTTGCCCCGTTGTCATTGTTAAACAATTCGATATCATCTGTAGAAATAGTCTCAGTTTGTTTAACATCTAAGTAATCATCAGCGCATCCTGTAAAAGTAAATGCTGATAACACAAAGATTGATATATATATCTTTTTCATAATATTAAAATTTTAAATTAGCACCAATTACAAATGATCTTAATGTTGGGTAAGCATCCAATTCAACACCTTGTGTTCCGTAAGGATTACCATCTCCATTTAACTCAGGAGAGAAACCAGAATATTTCTGTGTAATAAACGGGTTAATAGCATTAAGATAAATTCTGCAAGAACTAATAAATTGATCTTCTTTAAGAGGAAGTTTGTATCCAATTGTGATGTTGTTGATTCTAAAGAAATCTGCAGATTCCATATAATAAGTTGAAGCAACAGGAACAGTATTAAATGGTCTTGGATTTGGTGATGTTGTATTTGTTGGTGTCCAATAATTATTTGTCATAGAAGCTTCAATATTTTCACCTCCAAAACGCTGTGCTTTTTTACCATTATATACTTTAGCTCCACCAGTACCATATCCGTCAACTGAGAAATCAATATTTTTGTAAACTAATCCTAGAGAAATTCCGTAGTTAGCTTTTGGTAAAATTGAACCTACATATTTTCTGTCAGCTGTTGCAGATAGAGCATCCTGAGTTACCTTAGCACCCGCAGCATTATAATAAAGCATGTTTCCGTTTGCCGGATCAACACCTGCATACTCATAAAGATAAAAACTACCTAATGGCTGGCCAATTGAGTTATTGTATAACAATTTAGTATCTTGGCCATTTCCTAAATTACCTCCAATTACCTGAGATAACGAAACATCTTTTAAGCTTGTAAGCTCATTTTTGTTATGAGAGAAGTTTCCTCCAACCCAGTAGCTTAAATTGTCAGTGATTTTATCATCCCAACGTAAAGAAATTTCATAACCTTTATTTGAAACTTCACCAACATGAGAAGGAGATGCAGTTGTAATTCCAGAAGTTGGATAAGGTTTTACATATAAAATTACGTTATCTGTATTTTTATTATAAACATCAAATGATCCTTTTAATCTGCTTCCTAAGAATTCGAAATCTACACCCGCAGAAGACTCTTCAGTAATTTCCCATGATAAAGCAGGGTCAATTTGAGAAGTTATACTTGTTCCTTCATTTAAGATTGAACCTCCTAAATAACTATTTAATCCTGAATTATAGCTCTGGCTGTTTAATGGTACATTTTGGTTACCCAATTTACCCCAACTTCCTCTAAATTTGATTAAATCAACTCCTTTAATATCTGACAAGAAACTTTCTTTAGTCATGATCCATCCAAGACCTACAGATGGGAAAGTTCCCCAACGATAATCTTTTGCGAAATTTGAAGATCCGTCACGTCTAATAGTTCCAGTTACTAAGTATCTGTCCATTAATTTGTACTGAAAACGTCCAAAATAAGAAGCTAATTTACTTTCGTTGAATACAATATCTTGTAAATTTGTAATTGTACCTGAGTAATCTACACCTTTTGCATCTTTTGCATTATATAAAGACCAATAGTTAGAATCTGGGCTTACATTTTTTCTAGTGATTACTAATTTTTCTCTTGGACCTTTTACAGAAGTTTCAATACCGGCTGTTAATTCTACGTCATGAATCTTAGCAAATACTTTATTGTAAGTTAAATAATTAGATAAGTTCCAGTTAAAATACTGCTCTCTGCCTCTAGTCAATAAATTGATAGGATCAGTACTTGAATAATCTGCATCTTTACGAGTTGGATTAGCTGCTAACCAACTATTTTTAGAATCCTCGAAATTATAATTTTTCCAAGTATAGTATTCACCATTAAATTGTGAAGTAAACTTTAAACCTGTTACAATTTCATAATCTAATTTCAAACCACCCTGAAGTGTAATACTTCTTTGTTGTTCGTTATAAAAATCTAATTGTGCTACAGGATTACCAACATTGTTAAATGAAGTACCAGTTGGGCTTGCTACTCCGTTTGTATCTGCAAAAGGTGCACCATATTGGCCATTCGCAAAACGAACCGGAACAATTGGTGACTGCTTGTATGCATTTGTAAATGCCCCTAATGGTTTTGGTGTAGAATTAGCCGATGTAAAGCTGAAGTTCTGATTTAAAGTAACTTTTTTAGAAAGTTTAAATTCATTATTATTTCTAAAACTTGTACGGCTATAATCTAATCCGTTAAGAACTGCTTTTTCCTCATAGTTACCCGCACTAAAAAAATATTTAACATTTTCTGACGCGCCAGAAATAGAGATATTGTTTTGAGTGTAAGTACCAGTTCTTGTAATTTCATCAAACCAATTTGTATTAATAGGCTGGTTTGTTGAAAATTTGTTTGTTCCTAAAGAAGCATTAGTATAGCTTGCATATTGATTAGCATCAGCCATTTTTACTTTCTTAAGCGGTGTTCTAATACCTCCAAAACTTTCTACTTCTACAGAAATCTTGTCTCCTTTACCTTTTTTAGTAGTAATAATGATAACTCCATTTGCAGCTCTGGTACCGTAAATAGCAAGAGATGAAGCATCTTTAAGAATTTCATACGATGTAATATCGTTTGTATTGATATTATTGATGTTTTCTGTTGGCATTCCATCAACAATATACAAAGGATTTCTTCCTCCCAATGCCGTACCTAAACCTCTAATAACTACTGAAGGTGTACTTCCTGGAACATCTGAAGAAGTTACCTGAACTCCCGCAGCTTTACCCTGAATAGCCTGAGAAGCATTTAGTACCTTTGTTCTTGTAACATCTTCTGCCTTTAATGAAGTAATAGCCGAAGTATTGTCAATTTTTTTTCTGGTACCGTACCCAATAACGACAACTTCTTTTAAAGCTGTGTCTTGAGCATCTTTTAATGTGATTGTCATTGGGGCTGTTGTAGCTGCAATAGAAACAGCTTCAAAACCCAACATTGAGATTTTAAGAATCTCACCCTCTTTGGCGTTTATTGTAAAATTTCCGTCGAAATCAGCATCAGCAGAGACTCTGGAAGTAGGAGCAGAAATAATTGCTCCAGGAATTCCCATTCCGCTACTGTCTACTACTTTTCCTTTAATTGCTTGTCCAGACATATATGCCGGCAATAGCAAGAGTGCTAAAAAGCTAAAAATAAAATTTTTCATACAGTTCGTAATCGTTTAAGTTAGTAGAGCCAAATTAAACAATTACAACGTTGTAGTACATCAAACAGCACTACAACATAGCTACATCATTATGTTAAAATATCAACATATACTAATGATAATCAACATTATAAATGTTAAAATATTTTTATTAACATAACGTTATGATGTAGTAATGATGTATTGTAATTATATAAAAAAAGATACTTAAAAATATAATATCCTTAAAAAACAAATACAAATCTTACACACTTAATAAAAATTTTGAGAGATTATCTTCCTGAGAGAGGTTAAGTTTCTTTCTTAAGCGATATCGGTGTAGTTCTACGCCTCTAAATGAGATATTCATCATAGGTGCAATTTCCTTTGAAGAAAGATTCATTTTAAGATAAACACACAGCTTGATATCCTTTGGAGTAAGGTTTGGATACTTCTTGGAAAGGTTAATAATAAATTCGTTGTGAATTTGATTTAGATTAGTTTCAAAAATTTCCCACTCGTGTTTATTTACTTCATTTATCTTAATTGCTTTTTTGATTTCGCTTTTCAGCTTATTAAAATCTTTCTCTGAATCTAAAATGCTCTGGATATTTTCGATCATTTCGCTTTGCTTTGCAATAGACAAAGATTTCCCCGCAACTTCTGACGATTTTGTTTGCAATTCGAGTTCCAGAATGTGTTTTTCATACTCCTGAACATTCAATTCGTTTTCAGCCTTTAGTTCCATTTCAAGAATTTCACGCTGATGCTTTAATTCTTCTGCCTGCAATTTTAACTTTTGCATATAACGAAGCTTATTCCATTTGTAATAGAAAAACAGGACTGCTCCCACTATTAACAAATAAAGTAAAATCATCCAAATAGAAAAATACCAGGGTTCAGCTACTTTAAAATCAAAAGCAGACACTTTCTCATAACTCGCGCCATCATGTTTATACACCACTACAGAATGATAGCCGCTACTTAGATTATTTAATTCAATCAATCCATTAGAAATCTGTATGAATTCTTTGCCTTTATTGATCTTATAAAATAAATTAGGTTTACTTGCGCCATAAATCCCCGAGATCACGTTTATTTTTAGCTCGGTATTGTATTTTATCTTGGTGTCATTAGTAATTAAGTTTTCTTCGTTAAAAGCTTCAATTTTTACATTTGACCCCTGTTTGTTCACATATTTTAATTGAAGAGAAATAAATCCGTCATCAAGATTGAGCAAGTAATGATTCTGAGTCTTAAAAATTCTTAGATTATCATTGATTAAAGTTCCTTTATAATACTTCTCCTGAATGATATTCCATATAAATTTATTCCCATTTGCATAAATATGATATAAAATCCCATTCTGAAGTACCACAAAATGATCTTCGTCTATAGCTACAACATCTGTTATATTCTTGAAGTTAGAATTGAACAATTCGTTCTCCTCAAGAGTATTCGAAATAGAATTATAGGTATACCACAGATTATTGATCAGAAAAAGGATCTCTTTTCTAAATTCAAAAATCTTAACTCCAAAATCATTTTTTATTTTACTTTGCTGCGTAATGTTCTCGACCTTTTTTGTTTTATAATTATCATCGTAGACCACGCGATACAATCCGCGATAATTATCAGCAGCCCAAATCTCATTCTTTTTGTTCTGGGCAACATATTTTATGGGTTTCGAAAGATCATTTATGATTTTGTACTGCGACAGGTCCGAAGGATTATCATACACCAGAACTCCGCTGTAAGTAGATTGAAAATACGTATTATTGATACTGCTTTTAGACAAGTTCCAACCGCCGTTTATAGTATTGATTTTAACTAGAGAGCCGTTTTCATAACAAAAGTTTCCGTCATTATGTCCAATAATATACTTATTGTTAATTTTAGTAATATTCCATGCCTGACCCTGGGTATTGGGCATCATTTTAAACTTACCTGAAACAAACTCAAAAATACCGTGATTTGATGCAATTAAATATCCTTTATCAATTGCTGCCACAGAATAAACAGAACCTAAAATTCCTGAATTATCATAAAAAAATGATATTGGAGAATTTATTTCTACATGCGTAATACCATTGTCCAGACCAAGCCACAGATCATTTTCGTTATCAAAACCAATGCTCAAAACCGAATTGTTCTTTAAGACATTGTTGCGATCGATATTCTTATAAGTATCTGTATTGAAATCATAAATAAAAAGACCTCTGTTACCGGTTCCTATAACCAGTTTATTATTTTTAATAAATTTGGCTACATTGATTGTCGCTGCTTTTAAGGTTTCGTTTAAAGGGTTATTCCAGGGCACCAAACCATTTTTTTCGACTATAAAAATCCCTTTTTTCTGAGTAAAAATGTAATTCTTGTTCTGGTACTTTTCAATAGCATGAACTACAGTCTTTTTTAATACATTCCACCCTTTTGGATTTGCTATCCTTGCCCCGTTCATTTTAAAGAGACCTTTTTCTACTGAGGCCACATAAACATCATTGTCAACTACGAAACAATAGGATATTAAAAACGGAAATCTGATTTTTTGAATGTGCTTTCCATTATAAATAAAAACATCATTAAAAGATTGAAAATAAATAGATCCGTTGAATTTAAAAATTTTCCAGATTTCTTCATTGTCTTTTTCATCAAATAAGCGAAGATTTTTGGTAATCGACACATAATGCATTTTTCCGTCTTTTCTATACCAATAACCAAACTCTTTGTAGGACCCGGAATAGATTTTATCGCCTTCGACCATAATCGAGCGGATAATCGTTTTATTAGGCAGTGTATATTTTTCCCAAATCACGCCATCATATCGCAATAAATAATGGTTATTGGCAAAATACATGGCATTATCTTTTCCCTGAACGACATTCCAAATTTGATTGTCGCCCTGATAATCTGATTTATTATAGTTTTCTACGAAAGGAAGTAGTTCTTGTGCTTGTATTTGTGAAACAATGAAAAACAAGAAAAACAGTTTTAGAAGTATCGATTTCAAAATGTTCGGATTTATATTCAAAGATACTGACAAATATTTAAAAACATAAAAAAGCTCCTCGATTGAGGAGCTTTTTTTATAGCTGTAATTAACTAAACAGCTAATTACAAAATACCAATATTAATGTTAATACTCCGATCAGCAAACACAGAGGAGCATAATACTTTGTATCTTTTATCGCAAATTCAGAACTTTTGTGTTTTTTGAAGAACCCAACGTAATTGAAATCTCCAATAGCCCTTAAAATAAATATTGAAATTATGATCCAGAATCCCGATTTATTTAGCCATTCCGGCAGACTAACAGCTATTAATCCATATTTTATCAAATAAAAAATACCAAAACCCAGCAAACCAATGGCCACTATAAAGGTTGAAATTGTTCTGGGCACAAAAAGCGGCATTCCGTCATCTTTAGTTGGCACAACAGCCTGACTTCCCCATTTGCCTCCAAAACCCCAATAAAAATGAAGCGCTGAAATCGTGGCAAAAATTAAAAACAATACTAATGTTATAATAATCATCTGAAGTAATTTAAGATCGTAGCATCAATTAATTCTGTAGCAATTGGTACACCTGATTTGCAATTTCATATTCTTCATCTGTAGGTATCACCAGCACTTTAGTTTTTGAATTTGCTTTATTAATTTCCCTGATTTCCTTAGAACGAATTTGATTTTTTTCATCGTCTATTTCAATTCCAAAATAATCCAGATCTGTACAAACCAATTTGCGCATATACGATGAATTTTCACCAATTCCTGCTGTAAAAATAATAGCATCCAGACCGTTTAAAGCAGCTGTGTAAGAACCAATATATTTTCTAATGCGATAAGCATTCATCAGTAAAGCCAGTTCACACTCTTTATTTCCTTTTGCAGCTTCTGACTCGATGTCACGTAAATCGCTGTATCCGGTAAGTCCGAGCATTCCGCTTTGTTTCAGTAAAATTGAATTTACCTCATCTGCAGAATACCCCAGGTTCTTAACCATATAAAAAATAACCGACTGATCAATATCTCCTGCGCGAGTCCCCATTATTAAGCCGTTTGCAGGCGAAAACCCCATCGTGTGATCAATGCTTTTCCCGTCTTTAATTGCGGTCATACTACAACCGTTTCCTAAGTGAATGGTAATTATTTTGGTGCTCTTTTCTAAATGCTCAATTGCTTTTTCTGAAACATATTTATGGCTTGTTCCGTGAAAACCGTAAACCCTTACTTTATTCTCTGTTAAAAGATAATTTGGAATTGCATACTTATGTGCTTCAACAGGAATTGTCTGATGAAAGGCAGTATCAAAAACGGCTACTTGTTTTGCGGTCGAAAAAATTTCTTCGGCAACATTTATTCCCACTAAATGCGCCGGGTTATGTAGCGGTGCCAGTTCTGAAAGCTCTTTTATTTTTTCTTTGACTTCTTCAGTAATAATAGTGGTATCTGAGAAATAACTTCCTCCGTGCACAACACGATGCCCCACTGCACCAATCTCGGAAGTCGATTTTATAACTCCTTTTTCAGGATGCAGAAGCATATCTGCCACTTTTTGCAAACCTACTTTATGATTCGGAATTGGAAGCAATTCTTCTATCGAATCAGAAGAAGTTTTAAATGTTACGTTAGAAGTTTCTAAACCAATTCTGTCAATCATACCGGAACAAATTACTTCGTTTGTTGGCATGACCATTAATTGGTATTTTATTGATGAACTTCCTGAGTTTATTATTAGTATTTTCATTTTTTTATGTTTTTGCCACAAAGGCACTAAGTCACTAAGTTTTATTTTTTACTAAAAGCCTCAAAGCTTTTTAAATTTATTTAGATAGAACAGAATTTGAACGTGGATGACACAAATTGCTAAAGCAAAACGCGGATAAAAACGGATTTATTATTTTTTTGAACTCATGACCTATAACTCATAACTCAAAATTCAAAATTACAAACCCTGCGCCTGAATCGCTGTAATGACTACTGTATTAATGATATCATCTACTGTACATCCTCGGCTCAAATCGTTTACAGGCTTGTTTAAACCCTGCAACATTGGCCCAATGGCTAATGCTCCCGTTTCTCTCTGTACGGCTTTATAAGTGTTATTTCCGGTATTTAAATCAGGAAAAATAAGCACACTCGCCTGCCCTGCCACTTCAGAATCCGGCATTTTACTTTTTCCTACTGCACGATCGACTGCCGCATCATACTGAATTGGACCTTCAATTTTCAGGTCCGGTCGTTTTTGTTTTACAATTTCGGTTGCGGTTCTCACTTTATCAACTTCATCCCCTTTTCCTGATGATCCTGATGAATAAGAAAGCATGGCAATTTTGGGTTCTATTCCGAAAGCCAAACTTGACTCCGCTGATGAAATAGCAATTTCTGCCAATTGTTCTGCCGTTGGATTTGGATTAATCGCACAATCACCAAATACCGAAACACGATCTTCTAAACACATAAAAAACACGGATGAAACTACTGATGAGTTTGGTTTCGTTTTAATAAATTGCAGTGCCGGCAAAATGGTATGCTGTGTCGTGTGCGCTGCTCCGGAAACCATTCCGTCAGCATGACCTTTGTAGACCATCATAGTACCAAAATACGAGACATCTTCCATTAAATCCCTTGCCATGGTAATGCTTACATTTTTAGCTTTTCTAAGCTCATAATAGGTATTGGCATAATCCTCATAAAGCTCAGATTCTTTTGGATTGATAATATTCACTTTCGAAAAATCAAAAGTAAGTCCTAATTCAGCAACTTTATTTTCGATATGTTTTCTTTCTCCAATTATAGAAATATCCACTACATCCATGTCCAGCAATCTTGAAGCAGCCATGATAATTCTGTCATCAGTTCCTTCCGGCAAAACAATGTGTTTACGATGCTGTTTGGCTCTTTTTACCATATTGTACTGGAACATTTTTGGTGTCATTCCTTCCGGTACAAAAGTGATTAACCTTTCAGACAGCGTATCTACTGCTACATATTTTTCGAAAGTACTGATCGATGTTTCAATTTTATGGGTATTATTCGCGTAAATTTCTGATTTGATTGAACCAATTTTATTCGTGATACTGTATGTCCCACCGTCAACAGCAATAATAGGAACAATAGCAGAAAGTCCTTCTATTAGTTTTAAGATACTTTCTTCCGGAACTATATTTCCGGTTAGGATAATTCCCGAAATAGTGGGATAATTAGCTGATTCATTAGCTTGCAGCGCACCTAAAATAATATCTGAACGATCTCCCGGTGTAATTACCAGGGCATTGTCATGCAAATGAACCAAGTAATTATGCAGTTGCATTGCACCAACGCTAAAATGACCAATTTCATTATTTAAATACGCACTTCCAAACAATACTTTTGCATCCAGCTGATTGACAATTTCCTGCATGGTTGGATTGTTTAAACTGGAAATCAACGGAATTGTGTTGATAAGCACATTTGAAGGCAAACTTTTCTGCAATCCTTGTGTTACCAGTTCGATGTTTTCAAACTGTACTTTATTAGCGATAACCGATAAAACCTCAACATCTTTTATTTTGAAAGAATCGTAAATTAAATAAAGGCTGTCTACCAATTCCTCTAATGTTTTTCCAACTCCTGAACCTATAATGATAGTTGGAATCCCAAGGTTTTTTGCAATTAGAACATTCAAATCCAGTTCTATCGAAGTTCCTTCGCCCGTAAAACTTGTTCCTTCTACCAGAACAAAATCAAAACGTTCTTCGAGCTTTTTATACTTTTCGATAATTAAGTCTAAAACCTCTCCTATTTTGCCTTTATTTTTCTTTTTGATCAGTTTGCTTTTGGTGATGGCATATGCATCCTCAAATTTGATATCCAGGTTAAAATACGACAAAACTGTTTCTATATGATTATCCGGTTCTCCGTCGACAAAATCCTCTACAATGGGCCTGAAATAACCCACTTTAGCCGTTTTTCCAATCAAAATACTCATCAAACCGAGTGTAATAATCGATTTTCCGCTATTATGATCACTTGTAGCTATATATATTGCTTTACTCATAATTTATATATTGAAACTTAATAATTTTATAATTGTGTATAAACGCTAAAACCAGCGTCTTTTTTTGAAATAAATAATCAGGGCGATAACCAGTAAGAACATGCCGCCCATGACAATAAAATAGCCATTTCTTGCACGCAGTTCCGGCATGTATTCAAAGTTCATTCCGTATACTCCAACAATAAAGGTTAGCGGAATAAAAATGGCCGAAATGATCGTAAGGGTTTTCATGATCTCATTCATTTTTCGGCTCTGCTCCGAGAAATAAAAATTAGAAGCACTTTCTAATGAACTCATATCAGACTCAATTTGTTCTAAAAGCTCCAGGCTTTTTTGATGTAATCGGATGAAAAAACTAAAGGTTTCTTTCTCTATTCCGTTATACGTATCATCGTCTTTTATTGTTTTCAAATAATACAAAGAATCCCTGAGCGGGATAATAGAACGTTTTAAAAAATTAAAATTATCACGATGATTTTCGATCTTTTCCAGAATAACAGGGTCAGCGCCTTTTTTAGTCAAATTGATTAATTCTTCAATCTTATCTTCCTCATCTTCAATTGTAATATAAAAATTTTCCATTACAGCATCTAACAATAAATAGAGCAGATAATCTACTTTTTTAGTTCTCACAATTCCAGCATGAGTGCGAAGGCGTTCTCGTATATGGGTAAAAAAATCACTTCGTTTTTCCTGAAACGAAATCAAAATTCCATCTTTCAAAATAAAACTAATCTGTTCAACGCTGATATTATCCGAATACTCAGAAGGCAAAAGTGATTTTATATTAAAAAATAAAATGTCTTTTTGTTCTTCTAATTTGGTTCTTTTTGAAGTATTTAAAATATCTGCTAATAAAAAATCATCTAGTTTAAAATGTGCACCAACTGTTTTAAGTAAATTGATATCATTTAACCCGTGAATATTCAGCCAGTTATTTTTAGTATAATCAATACAGGTATTTAAGGCTAAAACGGTAAACTTTTCATATTCAATTACATCTGCATCATCGTACACAAAAAGCTGCATCTCTGTTTCGTGTTCCTTTTGTGTTCCTGTATACTCTAAAGTGATATGCTGAAGCTTACGCCCTTTCTTGTATTTAATCTTTCTCATGCAAAAATATTTACATAGTAATATTACGAAAAAGAATCTGAATGGGAAATGACAATTATCATTTTGATGGGAAATACGTAAAACCAAGACATAAAAAAAACCGAGTCATTTCTGACCCGGTTTTTCATTATCATTAAAGAAGAATTATTTTACATTGCATTTAAAAGACCTACGATGCAGTGTTACACTACAGGGTCAAAACCTTCTGACCTTCACTTCATATGATGACGGCGACCCTGAATTTAAGAGCAGTGGTTATCTGCCTCCATTGAAAATTATAAATGCCGGAATACAATTAATTTTTTAATCCAACAGTTATGAAAACAAGATATATAATAAGTAAAACAAAATTAAAGATATTTTCTATACTACTATTTCTAATGATCTCCATATTGATGATTTCCTGTGATTCTTTTGTAGAGGTTGATCTCCCGGAATCACAGCTGACCAAAACTGCAGTATTTAAGGATTACACTACTGCAGATGCCGCTATGGCGGATGTATATGCTAAGATTCGCGACAAAGGAATTCTTACCGGAATACAATTTGGTATTTCAAACTATTTAGGTAATTATACTGATGAATTGACTTTTTATGGTCCCCCTAGCAATTCGACAACAGAATTTTATACCAATACTATTTTACCTTCCAATAGTACAGTGGCACTTTACTGGAACAATTCATACAATCAGATTTATGCTGTCAACGCCATACTGGAGGGAGTTCATACATCATCCTTTAGCATCAAAGAAAAAGCACAATTGGAAGGTGAAGCTCTCTTTGTTCGGGGACTAATTCATTTTTACTTGCTGCAACTTTTTGGAGACATTCCCTATATAAAAACCACTGATTATAAAACCAATAGCACTGTTGCCAGAATGCCCGCTCTTTTGGTTTATGATAATGTTATAGAAGATTTGAAAACTTCAGCCGGTTTATTGCTGCCCACATATTCCAATTCAGAAAGGGTGCGCCCTAACGCTTTGGCAGCGAAAGCGCTTTTAGCAAGGATTTATTTGTACAAGGGGGATTGGGAAAACGCTTTAAAAATGGCAACAGAATTAGTACAAAACAATTCTTTATATCTCTTTGAAAACAATCCCGATAAGGTCTTTTTAAAAAACAGTTCAGAAACCATATGGCAATTTATGCCAATCGTGGCAGGTAAAAATACAGACGAAGGAGCAATGTTCTTTTTTGCATCCGGACCTCCACAAGTAGTAGCACTAAACCAATCGCTTATAAATTCCTTTGCTATGAATGACCTTCGAAAAACGCACTGGACCACTACCGTTAGCAATGCAACAGGCACATGGTATTATGCCTCTAAATATAAGGAATCTAAAGTTACAGCAGCATCTAAGGAGTATTCCATAATCCTTAGATTGTCCGAACAATATCTTATTCGTGCAGAAGCAAGAGCTGAACAGAAAAATTTTGATGGCGCAAAGGAAGATTTGAATAAAATCCGAAATCGTGCTGGTCTTTCGGACGTTACTGCTAATACTAAAGATGAATTACTTGAGATCATAATCGACGAAAGAAGAAAAGAACTTTTTACGGAGTACGGACATCGATTTTTTGATCTCAAAAGGACTGGAAAGTTAGATGCCGTCTTATCTGCAAAACCGGGATGGAATTCCACTGACCGTCTCTTGCCTATTCCCGAAAGTGAGTTCATTGTCAATCCTAATTTAGGATCTCAAAATCCGGGTTATTAGATTTTAATGCACTTAGAAAAAACAATGCTAAAAATGAAAATACAGTGCCATACAAACAATAGATTACCTACTACCCCCAGTACGGCATTATTATCGGTGCGGATCGTTGCAAAGCTGTCAGGTACTGAAAGTTCTGTACTGCCCATTTCAATACCCTGAGTATTTTCGATAATGCCCGACGCCTTGGTGTAAAGCGGGCTTTTAGCCACCTCGTAATCAAGTCCTGCGTGTTTTATGGCTTCTACGCTTGTCGGGTACTGCTCCACAATCTGCCCGAGCCCGTGCCATGCTTTTTCCTTTACGCTGAAAAAAGAATAATTTCCTGTTGTACTGTTGTAATTAATATTATGTGTCATGATATTTGATTTTAAAAAGTTTGGAATTAAAATTGTTTAGACCCCTTTACTGCCTGCTCAAAACGGGATGTCGTCCTCAGGCTCTTTTAAGGTGGATTTTTTGTTTTCTCCCTGCTCTGCAGTCTGTCCAGTTTTCAATGCCTGCGCGCCTTCGGACTTCTTCCCGCCTCCGTGCAGTTTGATATTCGAGGTATTGAAATTCAGCCCCGCGCGCGGTTCCCCGTCATTACCTGTCCACGCCCTTGCGCTTACCATGCCTGTGAGCTCCACCACCGTGCCTTTGGTCAGCCACTCGGCAACCCTTGGGCTTATCCAGTAGGCGCACTCGAAAAAGGTGGTCTGCTCTACCCTGTCGCCTTTTCTGTTTTTGTAGCTCTCGTTGATGGCTACCGAAAAATTTACTACCTGTCTGCTGTCTGACAATGTGCTTACTTTCGCATCTTTTGTCAATCTTCCTGTAATGTTCATGATTTCTGATTTTTAAATGTTTACTATTACTTAATTACTATAGTTCTTTCTGCCTTGTATGTTTTTACACTCCTGCCATACCGCAACATACACACCGTCTTTCTCCCTTACCCGCCCCGCATTTTTACTTTTTTTTTACTTTTCTTTTTTTTTTAATTTATTCGGCAATGAGAGCAGGCGCTGTTTTGTTTCATCACTCTGTTTTTCAATATTTCAATTCTCATTTCTGACATTTTTTTTTATTCGTCTAAAGAGCCGCAGTATGCTATGTTTTGTTTCATGAGCATAAAAAGGTGAGTGTCCCCCAAAAGCAAGGCTCTGGCAAAAAATACAACCCGGATGGGTGGAGATTTTTTGGCAAGACCTGAAAGGCCCGGCCTTGCTTTGGCTTATGGACACGGACTACCTTTGCTCCTGAAATAAGACAAAAGCATACTGTGTCTTTGATAAAAAGTAAAAGGGAAGCAATTGGGATACTATGGACTAACAGCTGTGAGGAAGAAAAGCAGTCAGCTCCATAATGAATTCCAAAGATGGACCCACAAGTTTCAAGGCCCCAGGCACTCTAAATCTGCAGATAAAAAACTTAAAATTACACACATTGGCTGATTTTCAGCGATCGTAAAATAGTAACGGGACAAGTAAATAACAGATGTACAACTACTTCTGCAAAACTGAAAGATTAGTATTTATTGTTATATTCGCTTAAAAAAGCTTACTAATTGCACATAGGCAACTAAAAAAGGCCTTATTGGTGCTATTTTATGGCTGGTATAATTTAGTTGTGTGTCATTGCGAAAAGCGCTGAATGGAAAAGTAATTATTTAGAGTTTGGAGAAGAAATCAGGACGAAAATTTTAACTGTGCATAACAGCTACAACATAAATATAAAATCCAATAATGAAACAACTTTTAGTAATTTTAATATTAACGGCTTCTATTAATAGTTTATCAGCACAAACTGAAAAAATTATTGATAAAAAAAGCGGGAATATCTATTACGGACATTTTTCAAAAAAAATTAATTCAGAAAAAGATTTGCCGAAAAATGTACAATCAAATTTGAAAGGCTATTTGAATAAAATTTTACCTTCAATGATTGACAGCATAAAATTTTCCCATGGTCAAATTATTGATCTGGAAAAAATGTTTAAAGAAGAACCTGTAACCTTCAATAAGATGAGAATAGTACCAAAATATGAATTGACTTTTTACTTAAAAAATAAATCTATTGGTATTAAAAATTATAATTTAGAAATTGGCCTTGATGAATATGGTCAAATATTAGAAACAAATTGGCCTAAAGAAACTCTCCTATTAAATAATTTTAAAAGTCTAACTGAAATTGAAACTATTGCTTTAAACCACGCTAAAAATAAAAAAATTGATTATAAGTCATATGATGTAAATTTAGTTTATGAGAAAGATATAGATAAACTATTTTGGATTATCAATTTACATGTGAAAGCAGAAGAAAGTACGACAGAATTTTACAGAATAGAAATTCCATGGAATTCATTAAAAATATCAAATAAAAGTACAGCTTATCAAAATACAATGTATTGAGCCCAAGCTTTTACGTCGCACAACAACTATAATCCATTTAGCCAATTGTGGTAATTGGACGTTTGTTTTGTATTGAATGATTTACTTAGTCTATTGTTAGGATAGTGTGCTTTGCCAGTCCGCTATAGGATGGTGTGGCAAATCCAAAGAATGGGCTTAATTAATACCAAGCCAGTAGTACAAGAATATTAGCAACCATCATAAAAAGAGCATTATAATGAAAAGACAGCTATTAAATACTATATTTTTAATTACGGTATTACTCTCAAACTTATTAAATGAGTCCTGTAAGAATGTTGAAGAACAAAAAAAACCAGAAAAATCAACTAATCAGGTTATCTCCCCAAAAGAACACGCTTGTATTAATGCTAAAGAAGAACAGCTTCCACCACCAGATCAAAATACGATTCTCTCATCTGCAAAACTCGAAATAAACGAGGAAAATAGAAAATATTTTGTTACGATAAATTTAATTGCTGATAAGTTGGTTGATTTTAATGGAAAAGACCAACAGCTTTATAAAATTGAAACAACAAACAAAAACAGGACAAGAAGTCTTTATTTTGCTCTTCCAATAGCTTATAACAAATATTGGAATGAATTAAAAATATTCCCTGATAAAGAAAATAAAATTTTAGAAATCGGTTTTAAAGAAAAGGGAAACTCAAAAACATTCTATAAAATTTACGGATATAAATATGAAAACGAAGATTTCGGAGATGGTCATATTGAGATAAAATCAAATTTTGAAAAGGATCGATATAGAATAATCGACTAGATAAATTAACTACAGCTAACAGAAACTACAAAGGATTTGGACAATAGTATTAATGGAAAACTGGTTTTGACATTGGGAAGTTTTGACAATCAGAATAAGGTGCTTAATTTACTCACAGCCCGCGGTAGTACCAGAACATTAGTGACAATCAACTTAAAAAACAGAACATGAATTACATAATAATTAAGCAGATAAAATCAATTACAGTAATTGCTATTCTAATATTTCCCTTGGTTTGTTTTTCACAAAAAGACACAAGTAAAACCGTGATTAATGGTTTTTCGAAAGAAAGGAAAGACATTCCTGCAAAAATAGTTTCGAACAAAACAATTGGAATAGTAGATACAATTCCAGCTTTAATAAAGTTTAAATTTATAGATGATAAAAACAGAGAAATTGAATTAACAAGGATGACTATTGCAAATTTAGAATTGCGTGAAACTTTTAAATTTGAACCCGATTTGCTGAAAACGGATGATTTTGGTTATTATAGTATTTATTTAAAACCTGCTAACTATTCTCTTTTATTTCATGATAACACATATGGCGAGTTAAAAATTGATTCGTTAAAATTAACCTCAGGACAAATACAAGAAATTATTGTTAATCTTGGCTCAAGAATTACAATTGAAGAATACAAAACAATTCAAGGAGAAACATTGCATTTACAATCTGAAAAAAGTAATTAAAGTGGAAAATGAAGCCAGTCACTAGCAGCTACAACGGATTTGGGCAATTGGCTTAATGGAAAGTTGGTTTTGTATTTGGGATGGTTTACTTCGTCTGTTCGCTTCGCTCGGGTGGCAAATCCGAACAATGGGCTTAATTTAGTCTCAAACCTGCTATAGTACAAGAACCTTGGCAGTAATTTATTCAAAAACCTAGATAAAATAATGAAAATAGGCATATGCAAACTTTGTAAAATAAACCCAGCAAGTTCCATTGCTTCTCATATCTTTTCCCATTTTTTTATAAAGTCTATGTTAAATCCCCTCGATGAAAACAAAAGGGGATATGGTTCAAGCTATAACATATCAAGCAATAAGTTTTTAGATGTTTTTTTTGAAAGAAAATTAGACTCTCAAAAAATAAATGAGGTGCTTGGCAGAGAAATAACTGATGAGGAAATTGAAAATCTCGTTGACCACTATGCAGTAAAATATATTCTCTGTAAAAATTGTGAAGACAAATTTGAAAGAATAGAAAATTATTTCAATATAACAGTATTCAAAGAAGTTTTTAACAATAAGCACAAGCAAGTAATAATTAACAATAATCAGATAATTCATTTATTAGAGAATGCAAATAATAATATTGTCAGACTTTTTATTCTATCGTTAATTTGGAGAGCATCAATCGTTAAATTTGATAATTTCATATTAAATCATCGTGATCAAGAACAGATAAGAAAATTATTAAATGAGTGTCTTGATTTAGATATAAATGAGTTAGAAAAAAAGACAATATATCACCAGAAAAAAATTAGATCATATCCTCTAATGCTCTTTTCTACACGTTTTTTTTCAGATACGACAAGTAATTTAGTGCATATTGACAAATCTACCTCTCCATACTTTTTTAAAATTAATGAGTATATAATTTTATTGGGGACTAAACAAAATCAGATAAGATTTAATACAAATGCTTTTTATGGATTATCAAAATATATTAACTATAATGAATCCATTAATATCAATGAAGAAACTATCAAAATAACTGAAATTTCCGGATCAGATTTTCATTCAATTAAAGATGAAATTTTCACCAAAATTGGAGACGAATTTATAATTCAATTAGTCACAATTTTCACCAGCCTTTATCACTCATTTTACGGAAATTTAGCACCCAAAGAAATAGTACAAAACTTCCTAGATGACTTTATAGATGAAGATATTACAATTGCTGAAAAGTATTCACCTGGAAACATTAAAAAGAAAATATCCGAATATCTAGTTTAAACTACTGCATCTTGTTATATATCAAGGATAAAATCCATTAATTCTAGAATTCTTTTGACAAACAAAGACCTTCTCAGCATATTTTTTACTGTGTAAGTTTTGCTGAAAAATTATAAAATAAGGATATCAGGTGCAGAATAGCCCAAAGAATCTGCACCCGGCTGATATTGAAAAAATGAAATTTGATCCTTTATCACCAAGAAATCAAATCAATATTTCTAAAGTAAATAGGACCTACTCTCACGTAAAAAATAGAATAATTGCATGAAATGGCTATACTGTAATTGAAGTAATAGCTTGACAAGTCATTTTTTCAATACTTACATTTACTTTCTTTTTCATGAACCATAAAAAATAAAGTCCTTTCAGACTGCCCCCAATCTGAAAAGTGTAATTCCAGCAAATCCATACCTGCTCTCCTTTTTTGTAACATAGTATATGATAACTCACTATTGGACAAATCCAGCCAAAAAAGGAAGTAATATTTCTAATTTCTCCCTTATGGGTTGTATCGGGAGCCATTTTTTTAAGTGACTCCAAAGTATTCTTCTCTTTTTTTTCAACCACGGAATGTAAACTCAACTGGTTTGTTTTTGGAAACCAGAACTCGTCCAAAAATGCCGGGTTTCCTACTATACGGTTAATAACACTGCATTGCTTGAAACTTTTTAATTTTGTATCCAAATCTTTTGGAGCTTCCAGTGAGACTGTGGTCAACGTAATTTTTTGTGTGTGGTATTGAAGTCGTTTAAACATTATTTATAATTATTAGGCTTTACACCCCCTTACGAAAGCTTGAAAAAATATTATACTAAGGAGGTAGTAAAATCATAAAACTATAATACTAAATCTACTTATAATGAAGGTTTTGAAATCCCGATCAAAAGTGTTTTTTTGAAGTATTAAAATAAAGTATCGATCGTCCCTTTTCTTGAGTAATAAGCTAAAAATGAGTAATGCTACTGTACACGACTCTTCTTATTTACTTTTTCCCTCATGATACGCCACACTGCAGCATCCTTTTTAAATTACCAAATCCTACATTAATATAAGCCATTAATGGCTCCTTGAGTAAAAATTTAAAAACCAACGCCCGAAGTCCCTTAGCAGTTACAAAAGTAAAATCAACGGTGACTTGAGTTGCATCAACATACAACTGTCTAACCTGGACATAACACATCACTTCTTTTAAAAAAAAGCCTCCCCGTCCCGTTATATTGAAAAACCGTAAAACAAAAGAGATATTTGGAATATAATAAAGCATTTCCTGCTCCATTAAGGAATAATCATCAAAATACAGGACCCTGCTAGCTGCCCCTTGGGTGCTTCGGGTATTTTTCATATCTATATAAATTCCCGGAAATAATCCATGACCTTTAACTACATACGCAAGATTAACTGAAACCAAATGCTCAAAAATAGAATCACAATTTCCCTTTATAATATCAACTATAGTATAATTTATTTCTTTTAATCTTAAAATCATCGGTTACATCAATACATTATTACGGAATGATTTGGCAGTAGATTCCTCAACTGTATCATTACTATTGTGATTTGTATAAGCAAAGACCTACTTTCCATCAAATATAATATGACTTTAATCTACATATCGATAAACCATATCCCGGGGTCGGTCAATAAGTAATATGAAAGTCCTATTTTGAGCTATATAATTAGTAAATATGCCCCTAATTTTGAATTGAGAAGCCATTTGTACTATGCTTACACAAATAATTTATTTTAAAATTCCTAGGTTTAGACTAAAACAATCGAAGTCCCAAACCTGCCTGAATCTGCTGGCTGTTGGCCTTGTCTCCAAAATTACTCACGTCGGAAAATCCCCAGACATATCTCGCATAAAGCGTCAATGGTCTGATATTGACCTCCGCTCCTGCAACAAATGAAAAATCAGTATTCTTAAATAGTTTCTTTCCATTCTGCGAAACGCTGTGATCAGTATTAGCAAGGAAACTAAACTGCGGGCCTGTCACTATAGTAATTAAACCTTCACTATTCAAACGCAATAAAACCGGTACACTGACATAATTAAGGGTTTTATCTTTTTTGAACACATTATCAAAAACATCTCGGTAATCGTTACTTAGTTTAGTATTGGTCTGATTGAATAAAACCTCTCCCTGAAGACCTATAAAGTCTGTTAGATTGAAATAGACAAAACCGCCAAGCTGGTACCCGAATTCAAAACCATCATCAAAGGCCTGACCGTCTAATTTATTCATATTAGCACCTGCTTTAGCTCCAATATGAAACTGGCTGTATCCAGCAAAAGAAAAAAACATTGCTGTAAGTAAAAAAAACTTTTTCATTTTATTTATATTTTTATTTCCCGTAAAAGTACCTGATAATAAAAATACTGATGTCTTTTTTACACCAACGACATGTTTTTTACACCAGTGACAGCCAAAGCAAATTACTTAAGAATAAATGCTAGTCAAGCTCTTCTTATCATTGGTCCCACCCTATTTTAAAGCACAGTAATACACTTCAAGATCTGATATATCCCTTCCTGAATAGTTGTGTTGTAATATATTTTGTTTTTTAAGGCAAAGGGAGCTAGTTGCTCCCCATGAGTAGAATCTTATATTTTCTCCCTACAGGTACCTCTTTGTCGTTGAGCAGGAACAGTACATTTTGTTTTTGGCATCTGATTTTCTTGGTGTTTACGATATAAGAACGGTGAACCCTTATAAAATCAGCATCATCTAACTCACTCAGTACGTTTTGTAGCGTTCCGTAGATCACTACTGGGATTTTGTTATCCTCAAGGTATAGTTTTAGATAGTGACCAATGCTTTCTATACAAATTACCTTATCAAGGGAAACCTCTTTCAATTCTCCGTTAAATTTAAATGTTAGCCTTTTACTTTTTGACTTTTTTTTCCTCACCAGCTCATATCCTGTATAATACGCTTTTAATTTTTCGATAGCTTTTGTAAAATCTTCCAGCGAAATAGGCTTCAGTAAATAATCAATAGCTTGCTGCTTATAGGCCGTAAGTGCATAATCCGAATAGGCTGTTGTGACAATAGTAAGTGGCCTGTTGGGTTGTAATTCCATAATGTCAATACCCGATATTACAGGCATATTGATATCCAAAAAAATAACATCATACTGAAATTCATTTAGCATCTGTAGCGCCTGCTTACCACTAAAAGCACTAGCGGTATGTTCCAAAAAGTCAAATTTAGAAATATGAGATGCCAAAGCCCTGTGGGCAGGTGACTCATCATCTATTATTAGGCAACGGTAGATAAACCCCATATATTTAGTTTTGCAATGAATAGCTCATCTTCTTTAGAACATGTAAATTCATGTCTGTAACCATAAACCTCAAGGCGCCTTTGCAGGTTGGAAAGCCCTATGCCTGTACCTTTACTTTGCATTCCCTGGTCAAGAAAATTATTCTGCATGATAAAAGACAAACTGTTCGATTCAACATTGATCTCAAAGACGATATAGGGATTGTCAGTTTCTGATGAAAATTTTACTGCGTTTTCCACCAAGGACATCAACAAAAGTGGAGGTATATAAACATCATCCATATTACCTGTGGAACTCTGCATAACAATGAGTCTTTCATTTCGAAATTTATAGTACTCAACATACTGCTTTAAGAAGTTAAATTCCTCTGATAAAACAATCAGGTCTTTTTTTGAGGTTTCTACCTGATACCTAAGAAGTTTTGAAAGGTTCAATATTCTTTCGGCCACGTTCTCAGGAACAGACAAGGCCTCACCATAAAGATTATTCATGGCATTGAGCAAAAAATGAGGATTCAACTGTTCTTTGAGCAGCGATAATTCCAGCTGTGTATTGAAAAGTTCCTTTCTCCCTTTCCTTATGTTGAGCAAGATCCACAAGTGCAGAAAATATATCCCTGAACCATTAAGTATGGTTCCCACTGTTGATATCAATGAAAACTTCCCAATCTCATTTATTCTAAAATACCATCCCAAAAAAAAATGCGCTAAAAACCAATACAAAATAAAACTCACAACAAAAGTCTTATACTTTTTTTTAATAAAAAGCTCTTTGATTAAACCAACATTACTGATGATCTGTAGCACATACATAGGAATAATAGCTATAATAATTTTCTTGACAACCAATGAATATCCAACCTTTTTAAAATTTATCTGGTCGTTGTAGTCCGTATAAACGCAAAAGAAAATCAGCATCATAAAAAATGTCAGTACAATTAGATTTCTGAGCCAAAAATTCTGATAAATATTCATCAATTTCATAAATGCAAAATTAACCTAATAATTTCATTAGTAGTCTATCAATCAGTCTTAAATTACTCAAACGGCGTTCACGTAATACTTGTGGCGTTCGTGTAAAATATCCAACTCCAGAATCACCTAGGCTGTACATTTGCAATAATATTGGCAAAGCAAAACCCTAAAATTTAACTGATTACAATATTTTTAAATGAGAATACAAAAGATTTATTATTTCCTGCTTTTTTCAGGCTTAACAGCAGCTGCGCAAGATAATGGTGCCAGAAGAGCTGGTAGAGCCATAACAGACAAATTTCCCCTAACACGAACCTTTGATGTGCAGTACGAGAGCATGGGTACCTCCGATTATGATACAAAAGTAATGGGTGAGGATTTTGAAAAAGCCACTGTAAAGAGCCATTCTCGTTTAAAAATCGCAACCAATATTCCTTTATACAAATCAGAATCGCAGCGTTTTTTCCTTACTAATACCCTGCGCTACAAATATGAGAATTATCATTTTGGAGAAGTCTACAATTATCTTTCCAGCGCCAGCACAACCAGGGCGGACCAAAATTATCATTATCTTGCCGAGTCGGTTAGTGCCACCTATTTTTTTTCTCTTTTCAGAAAACCTATTATCTACAATGCATCCATAACTGTTGATGGTAATGATAAGAATATTCAACGTGTCAAAGGACTAATAACTGCTACAATGGTGCTTAAGAAAACAGAAAACACGACTATGACTATAGGTGGTGTCGCTATGCTGGATCCCTCTTCCATTATTCCTTTTACCCCAATCTTTACCTACGAACATAAGTTTGAACGATCGCCGTGGAAAATTGACATTATACTGCCCCAGCGTATAAAAATGCAACGCCAGCTGTTTGAAAACGGACGTTTATCATTTGGAACTGAACTTAACAGCGAAAATTTTTACATCACTTTTGATAATCAAAAACTTAACGGTGTTTATGAACTCAATCAACTCGAGTTAAAAACTGGAATAATGTACGAATACAACTTTGCCAAAAACTTTGTTGCTACGCTAAAAGGAGGACTCAACAATATCATAACTTCCCGAATAACCCAAAAGGGTGAAAAAACAAATAATTATATCATTGAGAATAAACAGGATGCACAACTTTATTTTAATGCTGGACTTTCTTACAACCTTTTCTAAACAACCACCTGCGCGATTACATTTTAGAGATCCTTTACACGTGAGAAACACGCAAAAATGGCAAATTCTTATCTCTAATTTTCATTGTTCAACCTTAAGCAAGATCAAATACAGACCCAAAATATGAACAAACACATAATAGCAGCGATAACATTTCTGGTTTCTGCACATCTTACAGCACAGGAGTCATGGCCCCTTAAGCGATGTATTGAATATGGTTTTAAAAATAATAGAAATAATACCATTTATGCCAACGATAAACTTGCCGCTGATGCCAAGGCTAAGGAAGCGCTATCAGCTTACCTGCCCAAGATCAGTCTTACTTCAACATTAGACAATAACCTTAAACTACAGGAAAGTGTTATTCCTGCCGGAGTTTTTGGTGAGAAACCGATGAGGATAGCATTTTCACAAAAATTCAATGCCAATGCAACTGCCCAACTCGACCAGACCCTTTACGATCAGGCACTGATAACAGGACTTAAAGCAAATAAGTACAGCAAGCAAAAGGCAGATCTAAACACTCAGCAAAATCAGGAAGCCCTGATATACAATGTTACAACTGCATATTTCGAGATTTCGGTCTACCGACAGCAGCTTGATTTCCTGCAAAGCAATATGGAAACCTACAGCAGACAAATTCAGATATTCGAGCTTCAGGTCAGCAAAGGCATTACACTTCAAAAAGACCTTGATAAGGTAAGAGTAGATTTCAATAATACGAGATCTCAAATCCGTGTTGCACAAAGTAACCTACAGCTGGCAGAAAATGAACTTAAATTTGAAATGGGGTATCCTATTGAACAAGTTCTTGTTGTTAACTCGATAACACGGCAAGCTGCACCTTCCGCGTTACTTGCCGATCAAAGCGCAAATTTTGAAGTAGCTTCCAGGACTGATTACAAAATCTCTGAAGTAAATATAAAAATGCTGGAGATAGAGCAAAACCGCATTCAGGCTGAAGGGCTGCCCAAACTGACTGCATATGCACGATACGGGGCTGTGGGATTTGGTGATAATCTCACCAATGCCTACAGTGAAGTGTCAGACTTTGCTGCTATCGGACTTAAGTTGAACATTCCAATATTAGACTTCTACAAACGTAATGCACAGTATACACAGGCAAAAATAGAACATATCAATGCTGAAGAGCAGCTAAAAATAGATGAAAGCCGTTATAAGGTGGATCATCAAAATGCATTAACTAAGGTAATGCAGGAACAGGCAAATGTTGACAATAACCAGAGAAATGTGGCTCTTGCAGAATCAGTACTTAAAACCACAAACCTGCAATTGCAGAAAGGCGTTACTGATCTGACCGACTGGCTCAATACGCAAAACTCATTAAAGGAAGCTCAAAACAGCTATCTGAAATCCCTATACTCCTTTTTCCTTGCAAAGATTGATCTTGAAAAGGCATCAGGAACTTTACAATTTTTTTATAACTCACTTTAAAGACGATGAAAAAGAAATATATAATAATCCTTAGTGGTATTGTGCTGGCTGGGCTCATTACTTTTAAGCTGGGCTACAACAAAAGCAAAATCAACAAAAGCAACACTGTTACCCTGGCTCAGGAGATCAAAATACCGGTCACCGTAAGCACAGTTAAAAAACAATTGCAGCAAATTAATATGATAAAAACGGGCGTACTGGCTCCCTTTAAAGAGGCTAAGCTAATTTCAGTAAGCAGTGGCAATGTTCAAAAACTGCTCATCAAGCTTGGAGACAGGGTAAATCAGGGGCAGGTACTTGCTATAATCGATACACGTCTCTTGCAATTGGATCTTCAAAAATCCGAAACCAAAGTATCCAAACTGCGCAGTGACTTAAAAACCTATACCGAATTACTGCAGGGCAATGCCGCTACACAGGAAAAGGTTAACGAAATCCGTCAAAATTATCAGGATGCAGTCAATGCTTCTGATCAGATCAAAAGACAGTTAAATGATGCCAGAATCAAAGCGCCAACAAGCGGTATCATTGGTTCAAAAACCATTGAAGAAGGTGTATTTGTCTCAGGGGGCTCCGAAATTGCAACCATCGTAAACTTATCACAGCTTAAGGTACAAGTAAATCTTACTGAGACTGAAGTCTACAAGGTAAAAGAGGGGCAAAAAGTAAAACTCACTACCGATATTTATCCGGGAAAAGTTTTCGAAGGAGTAATCTCTTATATCAGTCCTCAGGCCGACCAAACCCACAGCTACGCCACAGAAATAAGAGCATCTAACGATAAAGACGCACCCTTGCGTTCAGGAACTTTTGTTTACACTGATTTTTCAAGAAAAACAAACCAGTCGATCATACTAATACCTCGCGAGGCTCTGACGCAAAGTACAAAAAATGCAACGGTATACGTTGTTAAAAATGGCAGGGTGAGATTGCGCAAAATAAAAACAGGCAGCGATTATAATAATGCTATACAGGTTCTAAGCGGGCTTACCCCTGGAGAACAAGTAGTAACATCAGGACAGATCAATCTGAAAGATGACGCATTAATAAGCATTTCAAAACAATAATACATTATGTCTATAACCGAAATTTCCATAAAAAGGCCACTGTTGCTGATTGTTATTTTTACCGTACTTATACTATTTGGTGTGGTATCCTATAGCAATCTAAATTACAACCTACTGCCGAGAATAGAAGTACCTACCGTATCGGTCACTACCACATATCCAGGTGCCGGCGCAGCAGAGATACAGACTTCTGTGACCAAAAAACTTGAAGATGCTTTTGCATCCATCGAAGGGCTTGATCAAATTACTTCAACTTCACAGGAAGGAGTTTCACAAATAGCCATTCAGTTCAAAAGCGGTACAAACATTGACAAAGCTGAACAGGACGTGCAACGCAAGGCTGATCAAGCCATAAATGATCTGCCCGATGATGCCGAGCGCCCTCTGGTAAACAAAGTAAACCTTGAAGAAGCCCCAGTAATTAAAGCTGGAATTACTGCTGGAATACCTCCTGGCGAACTTTATGAACTTGTGGACAAACAGCTCCGGCCTATATTACAAAATGTAAGCGGGGTGGGCCAGGTGAACATCATTGGAGGAGACCAACGTGAAATACAAATCAATATTGATCAGGATAAAATGCGTGGCTATGGGCTTTCAATAGCAGCTGTTACCAACGCCGTCAACAATGCCAATCTTTCCTTTCCCGCCGGAAGTATTGAAACTTCAAGCCAGCAGCTTTCTATACGATATGATGCCAATATTGCTTCTCTAGCACAGCTGCGTGAACTCATTATAAGCCAGCCTGCTGGCAAAGGCAGCATTTATCTAAGTGATATTGCTGAAGTAGTCGATGCTACGGCAAAGACAACTGCAATTAACCATATTAACGGCCTGCCTTCCATAGGTGTGCAGATTATCAAGCAGTCCGATGCCAATGCAGTGCATGTAAGTGAGCAGGTCAAAAAAGCCTTTGCCGAGATTCAGGCACAGTATACTTCCCAGAAACTTGAATTCAATATATCCTCCGACCAGAGTATATACACCCTTAAATCAGCAGATGCCGTGATGGAGGATCTTGTCCTTGCAATACTTATTGTGGGAATTGTTATGTTGGCATTCCTGCACAGTTTTAGAAGCTCAATGTTTGTACTTTTAGCTCTGCCCTCTTCTATCATACCCACTTTTATTGCGATGTATTTTTTTGGGTTTTCACTAAACCTGATGACTTTGATGGCCATGTCACTAGTGGTAGGCATTTTGGTGGATGACTCTATTGTGGTTCTTGAAAACATTTACAGGCATCTTGAAATGGGTTCTGACAAACGAACCGCAGCACTTGAAGGACGTAATGAAATAGGATTTACTGCCGTAGCTATTACCCTAGTTGATGTAGTTGTATTCCTGCCATTAGCCTTCTCAGGTGGGATAATTGGTTCATTGCTGCGTGAATTCTCACTCGTTGTGGTATTTTCAACATTGATGAGCCTATTTGTATCCTTTACCATTACACCGCTTCTTGCCAGCAGGTTCGGAAAAATAGAAAAATTAAATAAGGATACACTCTGGGGAAGAATTAATCTTGGTTTTGAACATTTTATTGATTCCCTTAAAATGGAATATGGAAAACTCCTTACCAAGGCATTAAACAGGAAAAGATATGTGCTCACGGGCGTAATATTACTTATCATTGGTGCAATTATACTTATACCTGCAGGCTTTATAGGTGCTGCCTTTATTCCAAAAGGTGATCAGGGTGAATTAGCTATCAACTTGGAACTCGACCCATCAGCCACTATATACAAGACCAATCTGCTGACACAGCAGGCGGAGAAAATTATCATGGCTGAGCCTATGGTAGTAAATGTATTTTCCAGTATTGGTTTTATTAGCGGCAGTGTATCGGGAAGCTCCAGTAATGCAAATCTTTCTGAGATCACCATTACTTTGGCCGATAAAAAAAATAGAAATATATCAGCAGAAGATTTTGGAATCATTCTACAGGAAAAACTAAGTAAAGCCATTCCTGGCGCAAAAATTACTGCATCTCCAACCTCGATAACCGGAGGAGCGAATGTCAGTCCGATTCAAATTGCCATTAAAGGTGTGGATCTTATAAAAGTGCGCAAAGTAGCTGAAGAATATCGTAAAATAGTGGCAACGGTGGCCGGAACACAATTTGTCAAATTATCAGTTAAGGATCCAAAGCCGGAGGTTGAAGTTAAACTCAACAGGGAAAAAATGACCCTGATGGGACTCAATGCCAGCCAGGTAGGTATGGCACTTCAAAATTCTTTTACGGGAAACAAAAAAAGCCAGTTTAAAAACGCCGGTAACGAATATGATATCCTCATTAGACTTGACGAGTTTAACCGTAACAATATCAATAGTGTAAGAAACCTCCCTTTTGTCAACAATGATGGAGAGGCTTTTGTGTTGAGCCAGTTTGCAGATATTACTGAATCAACCGGTGAGAGTACACTCCAGAGGAGTGACCGTCTGGGTACCATTAGTGTTCAGTCCAATGCGGCGGGAAGACCAACAGGAACCATAATTTCAGATATTAAAGAGAAAACTGACTCTATAAAACTGCCTGAAGGTATCACCATTGAATACCTTGGAGATGCCAAAAATCAAGGAGATGCTTTTGGAAGTCTTGGATTGGCTCTTTTAATTGCTATATTATTGGTGTACCTCATTATGGTGGCACTCTATGAAAATGCAGTATATCCTTTTGTTGTCCTTTTCTCAATACCCGTTGCGCTAATTGGAGCCCTTCTTGCCCTGGCACTTTCTATGGAGACCTTGAATATTTTTTCCATCATCGGTATTATTATGCTTTTGGGCCTTGTTTCAAAAAATGCGATCCTGATTGTCGATTTTACCAACCAGTTAAAAAACCAGGGAAAAGAAGTAAAAGAAGCGCTCGTGGAAGCAGGTGAAGAAAGGCTTCGTCCTATTCTTATGACCACACTTGCAATGATACTGGGCATGCTACCGATTGCTCTGGCTAGCGGTTCGGGAGCAGAGATAAAAAACGGAATGGCTTGGGTAATCATCGGAGGGCTTACCAGTTCTATGATCCTTACTCTTTTTGTTGTGCCGTCGATGTATCTAATTATTGACAGATTACAGGTACAATTCACCAAAAAGAAAACTTCGAATCCGCAAGAATATGGAACTACTAATAAAAACAAGCCTACGGAATAATTGGTTATATAAAAATAAAAAGCTTAAAGCACTTTACAATCTAATGACAGATTTGAAATGTGTTCCAATTCCTTTCTCTGCTTGATTGACAAACTTACTGAAACAATAAATAGAAATACGCCAACATATAATTATATTAAAAAAGAGAACTAAATTATTACAGTCATGAATAAATGTATAAAAAAAAATACCATATTTAGGATATAGGCTTCTGTCGCATCTGTCAGAATCAAATATAAGATTTTAAGTAATTTTAAAGTTAGCCCGCCAATTTACAGAATGATTTAAATATAGTTATCCCTGGTCTAACCATCTGATTCTTCCTCAGAATATGCACAACTTCAATTCCGCTCAATGTTGGTCTGGCCGATTAAAAACTTTTAAAACCTAATCCGTTTTGTATGCGCCATTTTATAAATCGATGATCTTGTGCATAGCCGATTTCACAAACACTCAAATTGGTATGGAGTAAGAGCGCTTTGGCTTCTGTTATAATCCGCTCTGTAATATGAGTTGTTGTCGATTTTCCGGTTACTTCTTTTATGGCTCGATTCAGGTAATTGACATGCACATTCAGATGTTGGCATAATGTTGGTCTGTTCTTAATTGAAGTGGATCTGAAGTCGTCAATGCGAAATTGTCTTTCGAGTAATTCCAAAAATACAGATGACAATGGAAAATGCATTCTTATTCTGTTCAAAATTTTCAGAAGGTTCCATCTTTAAAGATTCGTGTATAATGAGACTGATGTAATTGCGAATCAGCTTTTCTTTGATTTTGCAAATTTAAGAAAATCAAATATAATAAGAGCATTAAAGCAAAAAGGGATTTCTACGAATAGAAGTCCCTTTACTATATGCTGGCTAATCTGTAAGTTTTTAACTACGGAACAAGAATTATTTTTCCCACTGTATTTTTGGTCTGGATAATCTCGTGCGCTTTGGCCATATCTGCCAAAGGAAACAAATGTGAAATGTGGGTCTTGATTTTACCATCAGATAGAAGCTGGGCAATAGCTTCAATGTCTTTTAGATAACTATCATTAGGTGTTACATTTACTCGCTGAACTGTTACGTTCTTATCTGCTTTTGCCTTATCTGTAAATAGCTGGTCAGGATAAACGACAATACTTGACAGAATTCCTCCTTCTTTTAGTGTTTTGAGTGAACGCTGCAAATGCGTATCTTCTGTACTGTTCACTTCTGCCTCTACCCAGACAGCATCGTGAACGATATCGGCATCATTGATAAAATCTTCTACCGCCTGTATTTTATAATCAAAGAATTCGTCAGCACCAAGACCCAAAACAAAGTCTTTATTTTCACCAGAAGCTACACCGATCACATACGCTCCGAAATACTTAGCAATCTGCACAGCATAATGGCCCACGCCTCCCGAAGCACCGTATATAATGATCTTGTCGCCTTTTTTTACTTTGGCAAATTTCACCAAAGATGCCCAGGCTGTCAAGGCGGCCATTGTTGCCCCTGCCGCTTGTTCAAAACTTACATTGGCCGGTTTTATGGTCAACTCGTCCTGTGGAGCAGCTACAAATTCAGCATAAGCATTGGCCTGACCGATGAAGTTGAAATTCCCAAAGACTTCATCGCCGGCTTTGAATCTTCTCACGGCGCTGCCTGCCTCAATTACAATACCTGCTACATCCCAGCCAAGAATGATATTTTCTTCATCGCCTTTCATTGCATATATCATCTCCAAAGCTGGTTGGTTTCTTCTCACAAATGCATCTACAGGATTAATTGCTACTGCTTTAACTCGAACCAATACTTCGTTGTCTTTGATTTTTGGAACAGGAACTTCAGTTAAAATAAGGTTTCGAGGTTCACCTACTTCTTTTAAAACTATTGCTTTCATTATTTTCTTTATTTAGAATGACTTGTCAAAGGTAGATTAGGTTCTAATTTATCGTTTTGTTCAAATTGTCAAATTTGCTTTGCTGAAATTGTCAAAACTGCGAAGAAAATTTATTGCAATGCCATTTTAAACAATGTTTTTTTGACATTTTAAACAAAACATCTATAGTGTTTCTATGGTAAATTTGTACATCGATTTTTAATTAAAAACATTTAAAATGTCAGAACAATCAATTTTGCGACTTATGATGTCTGCAACAGTAAATCCCAATGAGTGGGAGAAATTAGAAGAATTTATGGCAGCAGCAAAAATAGCAGTGCAAAAAGAAGGAGATGGTGTTTTAATACACGAATGCCATTACAATCCGCAGACCCTTGAAATTATTTTCCTGGAATCTTATGCTGACCAAAATGAATTAATGAAACATGCACAGTCATTTGCTACTGTAATGAATGAGCACAAAGTGGAGTGGAAAATAAACAGGATAGACCTGCTGGGTAACTATTCGGAAGAGCTTTTTGCAATGATGAAGGGACTATCAGATGGCGCTCAGGTAAACCTTTACAAGAAAATATTTAAGAACAAATAATAATCCGTAATGGATTATTCTTTGTTTAGAATTACCCTAAATCTATTGTAGATCAGAGGGCGAATAGCCAAACTGTTTTTTAAAGGCAAATGAAAAATGGGAGAGATTTTCAAAACCGATTTCCAGATAAATGTCTCCCGCTTTTTTGTCTTTTTTGGAAAGTTGAAAATGCGCCAACTCTAGGCGTTTTCTTGTAAGCCAGCGTTGTGGTGTGATTTTAAACGCTTTCTTAAAATCTCTTATAAATGTTGAAAGACTGCGCCCTGTGAGGTAGGCAAATTTTTCGAGAGGCATATTGAATTTGTAATGCTGCTCCATAAAATCAACGAGGTTTATTTTCCCCGGTTCTGAGAAATCCGCCAAAATGCCATCTATATGTGGGTCAATGTAACGAAGTATGGAAATTGCCTCTTCAAATTTAAGCTTTGCAATATTTTCAGGAAGTTTCTGCTCCAGTTCAAAATAAGGAATGATGGAGGAAAAAAAACTTTTCAATAGTGGCTGTTCACTTAAAATCTGAACTGACAACTCTGGTGACACCCTCAATATTGGTTTTTCTTTTGCATAAAATTCCTTCAGTCTTTCTACCGTCAACCCGAATACTACAGCTTTATAAGGTCTCTCGTCTTTGGGCTGCTTTATTACTGCGGAGATTTGATTTCTGGGAAAAAGCAGCATACTGCCTGCACCAAATACATATGATCTGTTTGCCTGAATAATTTTCATTTCTCCCGAAATGATCAGTACAAAAGAGTGAAAATCAAGACTAAGGTCGTCTTTGTAAATTCCTTCTTCTGTAACGTTCCATACAAGGTCTGTAAACTGGTTAAAATTTTGTTTTGCCATTGATCTTGATTTATTTTTAGCTTTTATAACAGCTGGATCGAAATATCAAAAATACAAATATTAAGATAAAATTAGTTTGTTCATATTGTCAGATTTAGTTTGTTTAAAATGTCAAATCTAAATTTCCTTAATTATTTAAATCGCAAAATTTGTTCTGTCGCATGTGTCAAAATCAAATGTAAGAATGGAGTTGCCTCCAATTTTGCCTCAAAAAGCTAAGGCAGTTTTAATAAAAAGAGAATAATGATTTGTTTTTTACGCTACATTTTCACTAAAACCCCAGCAGGACATCCAAACCAAATTCTTTAAGCAAATGAAAGTCAGGCACTACCAATAGTAAGCCAATTTCTTCAAATCCTCAATAAAATTTATAGAAATTTGTCCTGTTCCTGTCACAAACAAGCCAAATAGCTCCAATTGAAGACAATTGGAGCCATTTTTTTATAATCTCACTTATTTTTATTAGTCTAAAGAGCCAGGCTCCTCAGCAGCCCTAGCCCCGATTGCTTCGCCAGTTCGCTTCGCTCGTGTGCAGTGGAAATCCTTTTGTGCCGGTGTTCGGCACAAAAGATTGAAGCGTACAGCGGGAAAAAGCTCCTAAAAAATAATATCAAACCCAAAAAGATACAACCAAAAATTACGACAAGGACCACTGTAATTCCCAAAACCCGATCAAAGACCCAAAAACCGCAGCCAAAAACACCCAGCCCCTATGACCCGCAGAACCCTTATAAGGAACCCCAAAGCGGCCCCAAAGACATAACCTGCAAGGACATAGAAAAGTACCTTACAGATAATGACCCACCGGAGGGGTCTCAAACTGATTCTAAAAAGTAAAAATAAATTCGGCATAGTAATTTGATGACTGCCAGGATAGTTGGAACAAAAGCAGAGAAGACAACTTAAATTTTAAGCCAACAAAACCCCTCATCCCTTGACAGGCCTCAACTTTTTACCTATTTTTGCCCCATGACCCCAGAAGAAATAAAACGCTATTTTCAAGCCACTCCCCCGCCTGAGGAAGTGGAATTAAAGCCATGGGCGAGAATCACAGATTCCCAGCTTTTCCTTAAAAGCTGTTTTCTAACTATATACCATTACAAAGGAGACCTTGAGATGTGCCCTGCCTGGTGGCATTTAAAAGAGTTTTATACACTTGTAAGACGAGGTTCAAAGGAAACTAAAAGCGAGAATCAAACGGAGTAAACCCGAAATTTTCAACCCTGTTTTAAGCGCATCTTTCCCAGCTTGCCCCCACTCTGCCCTTTCTCTTCTTCATCTCTGACTCAACCAAAGGTGTAAACTTATAAACCCAGCGCTGAATAGTAGCATGATCAAGAGAAACTCCTCGCATTTTCATGATCTCTTGAGCATCCCGATAGGGTAATGTAAACCTAAGCTTAAGATATATGGCCTGCAGTAAAATAGACTTCGGATAGCAATGACCTTTAGTATTCATGAGTTTAAGAATTAAAAAGGCAAAGATAAAACTTAGCTTTAGATGCGACAGATCCCTTATTAGTACACCAAAAAATTTTAGTCTTTTTTACTAAAAACAGGTGGTCAACATCACTTAGTTTTACAATTTGTAATTTGAAGCATTACTCCTGACCATTATCTGGCTTCTTTTGTCCAGATCTTTACCTTGATTTTAATGTACTTCATTAGCACTCCTATTTTTTTTGTACTTTTGTTTTAGCTTAAATCCCGAAGCAAACTGATGTCTTATGGCACTGCTTGTTATTGAATTTGTTATTTATATTTTCGCAAGAGGCAATGGTTTTAGGTAGGCTGTTAGAAAAATAGAAAACATTTTATGGAGGAAAAACTAAGAGAACATATAGAAAAAGTAGTACCACTCAGTGATGAGGAATTTACCTTTGTATTGACTCATTTTATGGTCAAGAAGTTTAAGAAACACCAGTTTATTATCCAGAAGGGCGATCAGGTGAAATATTCTTACTTTGTAGTATCGGGGCTTTTAAAATTGGTTCATACAGATGATTCGGTAAAAGAACATATCATTTCCTTTGCGATGGAAGATTGGTGGGAAAGTGATTATTATGCCTTTTACACGCAGACTGAAGCAACTCTATCGTTGGAATGTTTGGAAGACACTGAAGTGCTCGCACTTTCCTTCGAAAATTATCGAAAGCTATGTGATGGCCTCCAAAAGATGGAACGTTTCTTCCTCGAGAAATCGAGTTTTGGTTTTATTGGAGCGCAGCGACGCATATTGTCGCTGATTAGCTCTAATGCAAAAGAACGCTATGAGCAATTGCTTAAACGATATCCTTCTTTATTTCATCGAGTCCCAAAATCACTGATTGCTGCCTATCTGGGCGTGTCCAGAGAAACCCTGAGCAGATTTTCCCGTTAACCGAACAAAGGGCCTGGTGTGACAAACCTCACACCATAATCGTGAGTAATGTCATCTTCAAAATCCCTGCATTCCATCTAACTTTGGATTATTAATTAAATACAACCATGGACTATCCATGGCAACAGAAAATCCCAAAAAAGAATGGAAAAGAAAATCACTAATCCCTGGAAATGGCAAGATCAACTCAGTTTTGTACAAGCTGTAGAAGTAATACAAACACAAGGTACACTCTACGTTTCAGGGCAAACAGCCATCAGCGCTGATGGACAATCGAGTACTGGCGACATGAAAACACAATTGACTGGAGCCATACAAAATCTGGAACAAGTAATCCGCGAAGCTGGTTACGACTGCAAAAATATTGTGCACTTAAAGATCTACACCATCTCAACTGCAGATCTTTGGCCCCAGTTTCCTATCCTTCAGGAATGGATCGCCAAAAATGACATCAAACTGACGATGACTTTGTTAGAGGTAAAAGGTCTTTTTGAAACACTGACAGTGGAGCTGGAAGCTATAGCAGTAAGATAACCCTTCATCAATTGCAGTGAATGGGTTAAGGATCAATAGGCTCCTAAAGACCACAAAAAAGAAGAGGCTGTCCGAAAAGTAATTTCGGACAGTTTTTTTTTGTTTTTCATATTGGTTTTACTAAATTTAGGTACTAAAATCAATGATTATGCGGCTAAAACAGTATCATAAGGAAAAAATAAACGGATGATACCGGAAAATCAAACAGCGGTATTAAATTCTGTAAATACTTTTTTATAATTACTCCATACTGGATTTATAGTATTATATCCCCATTGCAATTACACAATCAATTATAGCTATTGCAAGGATAAAGTCCGAATTAAAATATGCAGGGAGAAAAGCGGATTATTTAATCCTTGTGAGATATATTCTTTTCCGAAACAAAAAATAAACTTATAACCGGTCTTAGTAAAGCTTTGGCCCAGTGCAGAAGAAATACTTTTTTGAGCACCAGCACAAAACCATTAAAAGAACTGGGCTTCTGGACATAGAGGTCCGCTCCCTTATCAAAGGTATCTTCAATATCCGAAGCATGGTCCCAGGTGGAGAGCATAACGGTGGGAATATCACGAAGGTCTTTATCGTTCTTTATTTCTTCCAGCGCCTTTTTGCCTCCTTTAACGGGCATATTGATATCGATAAAAATAATATCGGGATCTCTCTGGGACTGATCCCTGAGGTTATCGAGGAGCTCCTGCCCGTTCTCTACGGTAGTTACCTCAGAGGCAATCTCTGCTTCATCCAGGGCATCGATGAATAATTCCTGGTCGTCTTTATCATCTTCGGCCAATATAATCTTTACCGGCTCCTTTTCTTCTGAGTCATTAGTGGTTAGGGCTGGATTTTCAGAACTTATCATCTTAAAGGGGGTTTAGAATTGTCAAAAATACTATATATTATATAATAAAATTTGCTGCAAATCAATAATCTTAAAATCAGTAACAAATTTAGATATAAGGCGCAGTGGCAAATAATAAATGGGCGGCAATTTTGCCAACAAACAAAAGGACTGGGGATTTTTTTTTATTTCTGTGGGAAAGATCATTGACTCTACAACAGATACCACAACGGCTGGGAATAGTAATGACAGCCTTGTGATAATGACAAGCCCTTTATTGGGGTTCCATAAGAGCCTTGGCACATTAATAGTTACCTATTGCCTTGAGTGATGGTGGTCTGGACCAGGTATTCAAGCGCCTGCTCGCTACTGGATTCCAAATTAAAAAAAAAGAAAAAACATTTTTGAAAAATAGTTCTGTTTAATAAATTCGCAGACTAAATTTTGGAAATATGAATATGAGAATTATAGGTTCTGGCAGTTGTATTCCCGAAATCAGAGTCTCTAATAAATACTTTGAGAACCACCATTTTTTAGATGAAAATGGCAGGTCATTGAATTCTTCCAGAGAACGCATTATCGAGAAATTTACTGCCATTACAGGAATTGAGGAGCGCCGTTATGCTCCCGGGCATTATGCTGCATCTGACCTGGCTTTTATAGCCGCCCAAAAGGCTATTGATACCGCCGGAATTGATCCCGAGAGTATCAACTACATTATAGTGGCACATAATTTTGGTGATGTGCGTTATAATACCATACAGTCCGATATGCTGCCCAGCCTGGCCTCCCGGGTCAAAAATAAGTTAAAGATTAAAAATCCCGCCTGTATTGCTCTGGATATCATTTTTGGATGCCCGGGCTGGATTCAGGGCATGATTCATGCCAACGCCTATATGCAGGCAGGGATAGCCAGTCGCTGTTTGGTAATCGGCGCCGAATGCCTTTCGCGTGTTGTAGACCAGCATGACAGGGATTCCATGATCTATGCAGATGGCGCTGGGGCGGCAATTGTTGAATTATCAGACACCCATAAAGGTTTGCTGTCTCACAGCAGTGCGAGTTTTACCTTTGAGCAGGCAGACTATCTCTACTTTGGCAGCTCCTTTGATCCCGCCCAAAATCAGGATGTAAGGTATATCAAGATGCATGGAAGAAAAATATATGAATTTGCATTAAACCAAGTGCCCCAGGCAATGAAAAGCTGCATGGAAAAAGCAGGAATTGAGATCGATCAGATCAAAAAGATATTAATACATCAGGCCAATGAAAAGATGGATGAGGCCATCGTTAACAGATTTTATAAGCTCTATGGAAAAACACCTCCGAAAGATGTTATGCCCATGATTATTAAATTTCTGGGAAACAGCAGCGTGGCAACAATCCCTACGCTGTATGATTTAATTTCAAAAGGGAAACTGCCCGGACATGAAATAAAAACTGGAGATATCATTTTATTTGCGTCTGTTGGTGCAGGGATGAATATTAATGCCTTTGTTTACAAAGTTTAAGCAGTTTTATAGCGGGAAACTGATCCCTGGTACAAACAAAAAAGGCACCTCGTTAGAGGTGCCTTTAAAAGCTCACTGTGATAGTATGGTTATGCTACAACTACGTTTACTGCGTTTGGACCTTTACGGCCTTCTTCTACGTCATATCGTACTGCATCGTCTTGAGCGATGTTTTCTGATAGACCTGAAGCATGAACAAAAACTTCGGCCCCTCCGTTATTTGGAGTTATAAATCCGAACCCTTTTTCTTCATTGAAAAATTTTACTGTACCTTCTTGCATTTTAATGTATTTAATTGCTCAAAGGTAGCTTTATTAAATGAGAACTCATTGAAATTGAGTTTTTTATTTTATTTTTATAATTAATACCCCTCTAGGCTGGGGTTTATTTCGATAATTTCTACTGCTCATTACTATGGTTCAACAATGAGCTTGTTTCAAATCGAGTCATTATTATTAAAATAAATCTCGCCCATTAAATCGCAAGCAATAAAAATTCTATGGTAGAATAATGAAAGATTCTACTGAAATCGTGTAACTGAAAAAGAGAAAATCCACAATATATTCGTTGCAATAAAAACCACCACTGATGTATGATAACCTATTGCTTTTGAAGGACATTGTGGATAATACCCCTTTGCCTCTCGCTGTTTACACAGGAGAAGAATTAAAAATAGAATTAGCCAACCCTGCTATGATACAGACCTGGGGAAAAGGAGATCAGGTAATTGGAAAAAACTATCTGGATGTGCTCCCTGAAATTCAAAACCAGCCGTTTTTTCAGCAGGCTTCAGGCGTACTTAAATCAGGAATTGCCTTCCATGCAAAAGACAAACAGGTCGATTTATTGATTGATGGTGCATTACAAACCTATTATTTTAACTACAGCTTTATCCCTCTTTTTGATCAGCAGGGAAAAATCTATGCGGTCATGAATACAGGATCGGACGTCACTGACCTGCATCTGGCAAAACAACAGACCCAAAATGCTGAGGAAAGGCTAAGGATGGCTATTGACTCCTCAGGGATGGGTACCTATGAAATAGATCTTGCCACAAAACAAATTAAAACTTCGGGAAATTTCAACACCATCTGGTCCATCGACAGGGAAATTGCCAATGAAGAGCTTATAGCCAAACTGCATCCCGAGGATCAGGCCCTGCGCGAGAAAGTACACCAGGAATCACTCATTACAGGAAAGATGTCGTATCAGGCCCGAATTATAAATGATGACGGATCAGTCAAATGGGTCAAGATCAACGGGAAGATCATCAAGGATGAAAAAGGAACTCCAATGACTATTATTGGAATCATACAGGATATTCATGAGCAGAAACAATTTGAAGAGGAGCTAAAAAAACAGGTCGCTGAAAGCACACAGGAGCTCAGAAGATCCAATGATGATCTTTTGCATTTTGCCAATGTGGTGAGCCATGACCTTAAAGAACCTATTAGAAAAATTAAAACTTTCAACAGTATTTTAAAAGACCAATACAAAGCTGATTTTAACGAAAACTCTAAAAAATTCCTGCAAAAGGTAGATCAGTCCGCGCAAAGGATGCAGAACATCATAGAAGGAATTCTGGCCTACTCCACCCTGGATAAAAAAACACAGCCCATTGAAAAGATAAACCTCAATGAGGTGGTGGAAAGTATCAAAACAGATCTCGAACTCATCATAAAGGAAAAAGAGGCTATACTGATCACAAGTGAGCTTCCTGATATACAAGGGGCCACTATTCTGATTCAGCAGCTTTTCTATAACCTGATCCATAATGCTTTAAAATTCTCAAAAGCAGATGAGCCGCCGAGGGTTATCATATCATTTATGATGGTAAATAATGAAAGTATCGAACAGGTACAAATAACCATTAAAGACAATGGTATTGGACTTGATATAATTCATGCCGAAAGAATCTTTAATGCCTTTGAAAGACTCCATTCCAAAGACCAGTATGAAGGCAACGGGCTTGGTCTGGCGCTTTGCAGAAAAATAGCCAAAAGACATGGCGGGAGCATTACTGCCATGGGAGAAAAAGATAATGGCGCAGAATTCATTGTCACTTTACCATTAAGACAAATCGCAGAAGCGCTTTAGGTGGTTAAAATCGAAAGACTCGTGTGCAGATAACATGTGATTTTATTTAAAATCACATGTTTCTTAGTTAGTCCCCGAACACTGCGATCAAGAAATTACGAAATATTTGATGAATCTACTAATTTGTTATCATTACTGGAAAATCAGTTCAATTGACCATTATCTGTCAAAATAAAATGACCATCTTAATTCAGTTTCAATTTATTGTGTATTTAATAGAACTTCATAATATGACAAATAAAAGATTAGATACTCACTAACAACAATTTAAACTAGAATTAATCCCAAATAGTCATGATCAATTTAAATTAAATATTGTTGGTCGACACATTGCGAAACTACTGATCAAATTATACAGAAAGTATATGGTCTGTCTGACCAATTTTTCCACGCTAGCGCTCGGGTGGAACGCATAGCGGGAATATCTCCTAAAAAAAAGCATTAAGGAAGTAAAGCAACCCGCATCTGCATGAATTCTCAAAGGGCGCCGCAGGTCCAGACCAGCCCAAATGGAAACCTGAAAAAATAAAAACAGAATCTGAAGGGATAATTTAATGAGCCTCAGTACAGTTGGAACAAATGCAGGTAAAACACATAAAAACACTGACCCAGAAATTGACCCTAAGCCCTTGCCCTCTCTGCACTTTTTACCTAATTTTGCCCCATGACCCCAGAAGAAATAAAACGCTATTTTCAAGCCACTCCCCCGCCTGAGGAAGTGGAATTAAAGCCATGGGCGAGAATCACAGATTCCCAGCTTTTCCTTAAAAGCTGTTTTCTCACTATATACCATTATAAAGGAGACCTTGATATGTGCCCTGCCTGGTGGCATTTAAAAGAGTTTTACGTCATAGTAAGACGCATGGCGCAGGAAGCCAAAAGTGAAAAGCCAGCGGAAGAGTCTTGAGATAAAGCACGTTTAGAGGCCTCTTTCATTGTTCTGTAATTTCCCAAATCATGCCGCCTTTTTTACCTTTTCACCTGTTCCAACAAAAAGGATTTTTACTTCCTTTTTCTCAACTTCCTTCATAAGTAGATGTAGGGTCAAAAGTTGCAACCTAATATTCGTAAGTGGCTTTATCCTTTAAGCCCAGCATCGTTTCACATACTTTTTGAGCTGAAGCTGATACATTTATTTCTTTTTTAAATCGTAATTTTTGCATGGCTTTCCTATTTTTATAAGCCTAGAGTTACGTATTAAATGATCAAAAATACCAAAAGGCTCTGCTATGGATTTCTTTATACAAATATTCTTCGTCAAAAGATTCAATGAAATAGTCAGCCGTTTGAGGGGCAAATCCTGGAATATTTTCTACTAAAAAATCTTTAGAGCTTGCGATGTATTCTTTTGTTTGTTGATGTCCCAAAGGATAAAAAATCATTTCACCATCAAATCCGCACCAAGTGTCAAAATCTACTAATTTAGCTTCCAAAATCAAGTGAAGATCAATTATATTCTTATTCTTACTGGCAAAGTAACTAAGCATCAGAAGGTCTTCGCACATACAGTCAAACGCACCCAATTCCTCATCTCTTCTGTAAAGAATAGCAGCTTTCAAAAGATACCTTGATAATTCTGCATTAATGTAATTTTTTACATAACCAACAAATTCAGCTCTTTCTGGTTGATCGTTATCAACTAGCAACTTTTCAAAATTTGTTTGACTGATTTCTTTTGTATTCTCAAATTCTAAAATTAGTTCTTCAACAAATGATGTTCGAAATACTTCAGGCATAGAAAATTTCTTTTTTAAATCACTGTTGACTTCAATTATAGATTCGTTAATCACATAATACCAACCTTTTCCGCTGTCAATTTTTTCTTTTTGTTCTTTTACAAAAGCAGTAATGTCTTGAATTGATTTTATAAATTTGCTATTAAACTTTCTTAAAGCTTCATTTTTAATTCCTATTTGAATAGCCCTGCGTTTTAACTTGTCTCCTTTACTATTATGGTCAGGATCCCACTGAATTCTTACGTTGCTAGTATTTAGTTTTTCTTTCCATGCAGATTCATCGCCATAGGCTTCATTATAGCTTGTTAAAATGCCTTCGGCAAGAAGCTCTTGAAAACCTTCAAAAGTCATTTCAATAGCTAAAATTCGACTTTGGTTGCTGTCTTTGTTCGCCCAATCACTCCTGTACATCATCCACAAAAAGTTTGGTTTTATCCAAGTCATTCTGTCAAAGCTGTACTCTTGTCCTCCAAATTTTTGATTTTCTATCGCATAGTCCGCAATTTTATCATTGAATGCCTGATATACAAATATATTGTCTCCGTGTTTTTGTCCAAGTATAAAATTTCCTTCTTGAGGAAGTCCTTTTTCATAGCTGTGATGTTGGATTGTATTTATGTTCATTTTTATTTATAGGGTCTATTTTTATACTTAAAGCCTCAGACTTTTATCCAAATATAGATTAAAACATTGAACATTTTAAATGCGTTAAGTATTGATCAAAAAAAAAGCTGTCAAATTTTTGACAGCTTTTTCTATTTATTTTAAACAATAAAGAGAAGTAAATAATTCAAACACAAAACTATTTTTCCCTAATTCTATTTCTCAAATCTATTGTAGATGTTACAAGGTCTTTTTTTGGTTCTGTCGCATCTGAGAGAATCAAATGCAAGTTTTTAAGTAATTTAAAAGTTATGCTACCAATTTACAGAATGATTTAAACATAGTTATCCCGGGTTTAACTATCTGATTCTTTCTCAGCATATGTACAACTTCAATTCCGCTCAACGTTCGTCTAGCCGATTCATAACTTTTAAAGCCTAATCCATTTTGAATACGTCATTTGATAAAACGATGATCCAGCTCTATAATATTATTGAGATATTTACACTGGCGAATTTTGGAGTGGATACCTTTTTTGCCACAAAAAGTTAAGGAGGTTTTCTAAAAATATTTTATCAGTTGAAGTTTCGTGGCAGAATCGTGGCGCACCAGTATTTTAGAAATAGAAAACGAGTTATGATAGCCGATCCAACTGTTAGGTTCGAAACTATTACAGTCCAGCAATTCTGTCGAGAGGGTCGGCAGAATTTATTTTCCATATTCAAATGTTTTCAAAATTAAATTATATTCATTAAATTAGCAGTATGGATAAAGAAGCAGAATCAGGACTCGATTTTATAATTGACAAATTAACAAACTCAATAGAAAACGTGATTACTGGAGATAGTTTTCAGACTGAAATTTCTATTGTCCAAAATTCTGATTTAAAGTCTTTAACAAAGAAAAATGGCTGGCTTTTTAATTGGAATGAAGAATTTAAAAATCCAATTAGAGATGTTTATAAACTTACAATTTTTGGAAATTCAAAAATAATTCAAGGTCTTATAAGCTTAGAAGTTAAGTCAGATCATGTCTATATGCATCTTGTTGAAAGTGCTCCATTCAATAAAGGACAAACGAAGGTTTATGCTGGTGTAGCTGGTAATCTAGTTGCTTATGCATGTAAATTATCTTTTCAGCGCGGTCACGATGGAAATGTTTCTTTTCTTTCAAAATCGCAATTAGTTGATCATTATGAAAAAACACTTGGAGCATTCCATTTCGGTGGTAGAATTATGATAATTGAAACAAAATCAGCTTTGAAATTAATCAATAAATATTTTCAAAATAAATAATTATGAAAACTAAAAAATTAGATTTAGATATAGACAGTATTGGTGGACTAAGTTCTCTAACATTAGCTGAAGAAAAAGCTTTAAGCGATTTTTTTCAAAAGAAAAAACTAACAAAACAGAAAACTGAGAAAAAGAAATTAATACTTAAAAATTAGAACACACCATATCAGAGACATTTGACGTAGTTGATACTTTTTGCGGTTTTGTCGCATCTGTCAGAATCAAATATAAGAATTTAAGTAATTTAAAAGTTAGCCTGCCAATTTACAGAATGATTTAAACATAGTTTTCCCTGGTTCAATCATCTGATTCTTTCCCAACATATGCACAACTTCAATTCCGCTCAATGTTAGTCTGGCCGATTCAAAACTTTTAAAACCTAATCCATTTTTTATGCGCCACTTGATAAAACGATGATCCTGTTCTACAATATTGTTGAGATATTTACACTGCCGAATTTTAATCTTTGAGAACGAACGCTTATTATATACTTTGATAGCTGCAGTATTAGAACCACTTTTATCAATGTTTATTACTCGTGGCTTGCAATTATTACTAATTGCTTTAATTAAAAAAGACTGAGCGCTCATTCTCTGTCTTTTCCTGGTCAAAAGAAAGTCAACCGTATTGCCTAATTTATCCACTGCCCTATATAAATAACACCAAATAGCTTTTACTTTTATATAAGTTTCATCCAATCTCCAGCTCGCCCCCACTCTGACCTTTCTCTGGCTTTATCTTTGATGCAATCAAAGGTGTAAACTTATAATCCCGACGCTGAATAGTACCATGATCAACAGAAACTACTCGCATTTTCATGATCTCTTGAGCATCCCGATAGCTTAATGTAAACCTAAGCTTAAAATATACGGCCTGCAGAACAATAGACTTTGGATAACAATGACCTTTGGTATTCATTTTTCGATACTTTTAAAATTCTAAAGATAAAAGTTATTCCAGATGCGACAGAACCGCTTAATACTATAGAATAAAATAGCACATTTAATTTTGAAAAATATAAAAAATTGTAATTTTACATTATCATTTAGCTTATAGATAAGTTTAATAATCTAATCATTAAAATGAATTTAGAATTTTACAGACCAAAAAATACGCTGCTGCAAAAGTATATCGAAGGATTTTATTTTATTGTAGAAGATTCAAAATCTGAACCTTTAATTTACCGTACATTTCCTAATAATTATGTCATTGTTGCTATTTCGCAAAATGTTTCATTGCAACAGAGAGACGGGATGATCATAATTGCTCCTTCAAATGAAGATAATATTTTTTCTCATATAGTCTACCGTTATAATACTCCAATCGAAGTATCGTATGTGAAACTGATCAATGAGATTACCCTATATTTTAAGCCGCTGGGGTTGAACTTTTTTATCGATAATGTGGATATTTTTTATTCCAAAGATCATACTAGGAAAATTGAATTCGATCCATATACTGATTTTAAAGCAGAAATGGAGAAGATTTTTAATATCAAAGACAGGCAAAAACAGATTGAAACACTTGAGCTTTACTGGTTATCCAAGTTCAGAGAAAAAGATGTTTCACAGGTTCAGGAATTGATCAAGGATATAGAAGCTGATGCCAAAATAACTGAAATGGCAAAGAAGTATAAAATTTCAAGGCAGTATCTCAGTAAAATATTTCAAAAAAATGTCGGGAAACCTCCCTCTGAATATCGAAAAATACATCGATTCAGAAGATCAATTATTGAACAAAACAAAGCAAAAAACTTAACCGAATTATCGTTCGATAACTTATTCTATGATCAATCGCATTTTATTAAAGATTTTCAGGACCTGACCCATAACAACCCGAAATTTTTCTTCAAAAATGTAGATACACAAAAAGAAAATGTGTGGCTTTTTATTTAATGCTGTTTCCATTTTTACAATTTCAAAAGCAAACCATTTACTTTCTTTGCCAGTGAAATATTTGAGATGTTTATAAACCAATTCTGAATTGAATGAAATTATAATGCAATCAAATAAGTGGAATCTTAATTTAAAAAAAAGAAATGCGCAAAAAAGCTTTAATAGTATTTGTGGGAATGCTGGTAGTTCATACTTATGGACAAAATATCAACAAAAACAAACTCGAAACACTTTTAACAAAGGCTGATAAGACAAATTCAGAAGCTGTTATCATCTATAAAGACAATGAATTGGTTGCTGAAAAATATTTCGGTATTGGACAGCCAGATACGAAAATTGAAGGCATGTCCTGCACCAAAAGTATAGTCGGGCTGGCAGTGGCGTGTATGCTTACCGATCAATTGATTGAAACCCTCGATACTCCAATAGCTAAATATTACCCTGAATGGATGCAAGGTCAAAAACAGTTTGTTACCATACGGCATTTGGTTAATATGACCTCAGGTATGCAAAATAATCCCAATGCATCGGTAGAAATTTATCCCAGTACAGATTTTGTACAATTGGCCCTTGCCGCCGAACTTTCAAAAAAACCGGGAGAAGTCTGGGAATACAATAATAAATCTTTAAATCTTATGGCCGGTGTAATCCAAAAAATAACTGGTAAACGTATGGATGAATATATTGGGGAGAGACTTTTTAAAAAGCTGGAGATTACAGATTATAGCTGGACTCTGGACCAGAAAGGAAATCCTCACGTTATGTCCGGATGCCAAATTAAGCCGAAGGATATGATTAAACTGGGGCTCTTATTGGCAAACAAAGGAAAATACAATAACAATGTGATTATTTCTGAGGAGCATATCAATGAAGTTGTAAAACCATCTGCTCAGTATCAAGGCTACGGAATGTTATGGTGGCTGGATTATGAAAACACAATCTCAATTGTTGATGAGCAAATTATCACCGAATTAAAGAAAAATAACGTACCAAAGGAGTTCATCAAAAAAGCTATTAAAATGAAAGGCGTTTACAACTCTAATGAGGAGTATTTGACAAAACTGCGATCGGTTTTTGGCGAGAATCCTTATCAGGATATTGCTAAGAATCTAACATCGGGGTTACGTCTTCGAAAAAGAGAATTTAGCGGCAAGGTAACCTATCGTGCCGACGGATATTTGGGAAATTTCATCATTGTTGATCCAATAAATAATATTGTTGCCCTTAGGATGATAAGTCATCAAAGTCATAAGGAAGAAAAAGATAACTTTTCAGATTTTGGTAAACAGGTAATCGATTTAATCCAATAGACATCAGTAATAATAAAAAAGTATTTCTAATTGCGTCTGAAGTGCACCATATACCATTATAAAGGAGACCTTGATATGTGCCGCCTGGTGGCATTTAAAAGAGGTTTATACACTTGTAAGACGAGCTTCAAAAGAAACTAAAACCGAGAATCAAACGGAGTAAACCCGAAATTTTCAGCCCTGCTTTAAGCGCATCTTTCCCAGCTTGCCCCCACTTTGACCTTTCTCTTCTTGATCTCTGATTCACGCAAAGGTGTAAACTTACACTCCCGGCGCTGAATAGTAGCATGATCCAGAGAAACTCCCCGCATCTTCATGATCTCTTGAGCATCCCGATAGGGTAATGTAAATCTAAGCTTAAAATATACGGCCTGCAGTAAAATAGACTTCGGATAGCAATGACCTTTCGTATTGATGAGTTGAAGAATTTAAAAAAGGTAAAGATAAAACTTAGCTTTAGATGCGACAGAACCACTAATACGCTCAGAGTCTTTTTATATTAATAAAAATGAGAATTAGGCTGTCCAAAAAGTATTTTTCAGACAGCCTCTTATTTAAATCCAAGGAGTTTGCCAAATCAGCACTTTACTTATTTGTAAAATGGGTGCAACATTGGTGTATTGCAATGCGTCTTTAAAAAGGATTTCCTTATTAGGAAGAAACCTTTCATAGAAATCCTCAACATTTTCAAAGAAAAGATGCCCAATTATTTGATATGAAAGAACCTCCTTGTTTACTCCTAAATCAGCTGTATCTTCTTCTATGGCAATGCCTTTTAGTACATCTCCAAAAATAGATTTAGACAAAGGCATATGTTTTTCCAAATAATAAGATACATCAAACCAATCGCCCGATTTAACGGGATAAAAAATAGTAATTTTTATCATGCTCTCTGGTTCTGATCTTATTTAAGATAATTTTTCACATTCAATAATACTAGAAACCTCAGTATTGGTAGCAATAAGACTTTTGAATAACAAACCAGATTCTTTTAACAGGGTTTTAAACTCCTTTAAGGTTCTCTCTTTTCCGGTAGTCATTGCCATAATATTTAAATCGAGCAGTTTTCCCGCATGTGGTTCGTTTAATTCATCTGAAATAACCGAATCTATAATTAATAATTTCCCGCCAACAGGCATTGCTTTGTGACAAACTTTAAGTAAAGCAATAGCCTGGGCATCACTCCAGTCATGAATAACCCATTTAGTCATATACAAGTCTGCATTGGCAGGTATTTCTTCAAAAAAACTTCCTCCATAAACGGTGCATCGATCTTTTAACTCGTCCGGAATTTGCGTGGCTGTCTTCTCTACCACATAAGGCTCATCAAAAACAATCCCTTTACTTGATGGTGATGCATAAAGTACGGCAAACAACATTGCTCCGTTCCCTCCCCCAATATCTACAAGGGTTTTATAAGGCGAAAAGTCATAAATATCTAGGATGCCTTTTAATACAGCACCTGATACTCCTGCCATAGCATTCATCAGGTTGACACCTGCCTCTGGATTGTCTTTATAATAATCCCATACTGATTTTCCATGAGCATCATCAAAAGGCACTTTTCCGGTTTTTATACCATAAGTCAAATTGCCAAAAGCAGGAAAATGTTCTCCTAAATTAGCCAATGCCCAAGGCTTAATAGAACCTGGGACATCTGATAATAAAGTTTTTCCTAAATCATTGATACGAAATTTGCCGTCGGGTAATTCCTCAAAGATACCAACACTTGCTGTAGCACGTAAAAGACGATACAATGATATTTCATGAGATTGAGATTCTTTTGCCAGTTCTGCTAAAGTTTTTGGACCATTGGCGAGCAAATCTGCAATATCGAGTTTTGCAACAGAATAAATGGCGCATGCAATCCAGTATCCACTGATCAATTCATACATTTTAAACGTAAGTTCTGGATTATTAGGAAGGTTTTTCATATTAAATAATTATATTTAATTGATTAACAATAGTTTAAAATTAAATAAATCTTTTTAAATTGCAATCAATTTCCTATATTTTTTTTCTGTTAACAAATTTAAACTACAGTATTTTATGAACAAGCCCCAACATTTACCTAGTACTATTCTTGTTTTACTAAATAAGATATGTAATCAAAAACCTCAAAAAAAATCACTTGTATTCAACAATGAAAGTTTGAGTTATCAAGAATTAGATTTTAAATCTAATCAACTCGCCAATGATTTAAAAACAAAAGGTAACTTTCTGGATGTGCCAATTTGTTTTTCATTAGAACAATCCTTAGATAAAGTTATTGTTATGTTGGCTATTTGGAAAGCATCTGGTGCCTATGTTTCTCTTGACCCTTTATATCCTGAATTAAGGCTTAGGCACATGCTCGAAGATACCAAAAGCCCAATTCTAATTACCACAAAAGCATTAAGTGAAAAATTTGCTTTTTTTGACAAAGAAATTATTTTCATTGATGCTCCCAAAGAAGTAGACAACATCAAGAATTCATCTGGTGAAAGATTACCTGAAAATTCAATTAACGATGGATTGGCTTATTTAGCCTATACCTCAGGAAGTACAGGATTACCAAAGGCAGTTATGGCTGAACATAAAGGATTGGTGAATTTTATAAAATACTTTGGTGAGTTTTTAAACGGAAAACCAGATGATATTGCTTTAAACATATCATCTTCAAATTTTGATGGCATCGTTCTGGATCTTTGGGTTCCTTTATCTCTGGGAATGACGGTCTATTTGTATCCTGACAATAGGATTGTAGGTGATGCATTGCTGGATTTTATTCGCGAAAACAAAATTACGATTTTACCGTATCTCCCTGTTTCGATATTGGCAACACTTCCTAACGATCAGAATATTGGTCAGTTGCGAAAAATTTTTACCGGCGGCGAGGCACCTTCTTCTCATGTGATTCAGCCCTGGCGAAAATTGCTTAGCCTTATTAATATGTACGGACCTACTGAAACTACAGTAGTTGTGTGCGGATTTGAATTCTCTGATGATTATCCTTTAACAACAATTGGAAAACCATTAACTAATGTAGATTTTTATGTACTCAATGACCAACTTAAACCTCTTGCGAAGGGAGAAGTTGGCCAATTGTATATTGGAGGGATTCAGGTTTCGAGAGGATATTTAAATCAGCCCGAACTTACAGCTGAACGATTTGTTTATTACAAAAATGTATCAGGCGAAACAAAAAGGGTTTACAAAACCGGAGATCTTGTCAGGATGCTAACTGATGAAAATATTGAATTCGTAGGCAGAGCGGATCAACAGGTTAAAATTCGGGGCTTCAGAGTCGAACCATCAGAGATTGAAAGTACCATTAGAGAATCCGGATTAGTTGAGAATTCTTGTGTTATTGTAAAAGGTGATAGTCCCGAAAATAAGTATCTTTTATGTTATTATAAAAAGAATTCTCAAACAGATACTTTTCCGGAACACATTCGCGCTTATTTATATGAATATTTACCTAGTTACATGATCCCATCGCGATTTCTTGTGGTAGAAAATTTTCCTCTTACTTCAAATGGAAAAATCGACAGAACCGCTTTAAGTAATTATGATACTGACCAGCAAGAACTAAGACAATGTTTCATACCTCCCACAACCGAGTTGCAAAGGCAACTGGCTGAAATTTGGCAATCTTTCCTCGGGATAAAAACAATGGGAATTAATGATAATTTTTTTCATTTTGGCGGCAACTCTATTTTAGCCTATAAATTAGTTTCATCTATCCGCCAGGAACTTCATCTGGCACTTCAGATTGCGGACTTGTTTTTGTATCCCAGTATTGAAGAACTGGAAAACTATATTATTAACAAAGGCCCAGATCTACAAACAGAAGAAGCTATTACTATCAATAATCTTAATATACCAGTAAAATTGTCATTCCAGCAACAAGCCCTTTGGTTTCTGGATAAACTCCATGGAAGTTTGCCCTATCATATAGGGGTATTATATCCAGTAAGTACGAACATTTCTGTAACAGCACTCGAGAAAGCATTCCGTTTATTGATCCAAAAACACAGCATATTAAGGACAGTTATTTATCAAGATGATAATAGTACATATCAATCCTTACTTAGTGCTGAGAACTGGACCTTACAGCCATTCCATAATCTGAAATCTTTACAAAAACTAATGGAAAGCCCTTTTAACCTTGAAAGGGATTTTATGGTGCGAGCCTGTCTTATTGGTGAAGCTGAAAAAGTTACCTCCTTGTTTATTGTCATTCATCATATTGCCACGGACGGTTGGTCGATGTCTTTGTTAATTAAAGATCTAAACGAATTGTACGATCGTATTGTGAACAAAAAAGAGACTCCAATAAACGATAATCTTGTACAATATAGAGATTATGCACATTGGCAACTTAGTGAGAAACATGCAGATAAAATAAACTCCTATATTCCTTTTTGGAAAAACTATCTGCAAGATGTTCCTGTACTACAAGTAGCGTATGATTTCCCAAAACAACATTTTCATAGTACTACCGCAGGGCAATATTATTTTAAGATCGATCCTGAATTAACTTCCCAAATACGAGAATTATCCAGAGAACAAAATGCTACATTGTACATGACATTACTATCGGCTTTTGGGTTATTGATGCAGCATTATAGTGGCCAGCACGATATTTGTATTGGTAGTCCGGCAGCCAACAGAATACCTTCAATGGTGGATCAAACCATTGGATATTTTGTAAACATGCTTCCTATTCGAATCCAAATCAATGGAAACCCTGTTTATACAGCATATCTGAAAGAACTAAAAACAATGCTCCTACTTGTACTTCGTCATCAGGAAGTTCCTTTAGAAACTATTATAAACAACACAATCAAAGATCGTTTTGCCGGTTATAATCCTCTGTTTCAAACGGTTTTTGTTCTACAGGATACAATAGACCAAAATATTCATACGGCACCTATTGATGGAAATCATTCGAAATGGGTTTATAATAGAAAATCAAAATTTGATCTGCAATTTGAAGTAACACCAGCAAGTGACGAGCTGGAAATAGTAATAGAATATGCTGATGTTTTATTCAAAGAAAGTACAATTGTAAAAATGGCAGAAGATTTCACCACTATATTAAAATCTATTCTAGTGAACCCTCAAAAAAGAATTGGAGATTTTGAAATCTTACTCGACAAGCATGATAAAGAAGAACTATCAGATGCTCTTGAACCTAAGGAAAATCCCTTTAAAAAAACACTTGTAGGAATGTTCGAAGATCAGGTAAAGCAAAACCCGGAAAAAACTGCCCTTACTTTAAATGGAGTACACCTGTCTTATCAGGAACTTCATTTACAATCAAATAAAGTGGCCCATCAGCTTATTGCGATGGGGGTCAAAAACAACGAATTTGTTGCCTGTTATCTCGGTCAGTCTACCGAGCGAATTATCGTTTTATTAGGAATTATAAAAGCCGGAGCGGCCTACGTGCCTTTAGATATTAATTACCCAGTCGAAAGGGTTAATGTAATACTAAAAGATAGTGATCCTGCATTATTAATTACAGATATAAACCTTATAGATATCAGCCAAAAAGTACATGTTCCGGTATTGGATATTGAACATATGCTCTCTTATGTGCCTGCTGTAGAAATCCATAAAAACAGTTACACTGATACACATTCCTCATCAGATTTAATTTATGTAATTCATACCTCAGGAACTACAGGAATACCCAAAGGGGTATTAATAGAACATAAGGCAATAAGCAATTTTATTATCGAATACGGCCAAATATTAGAGATAGGTCCAGATGATCGCACTTTACAATTCTCACCCTATAACTTCGATGGTTCGATTATGGATATATGGATACCACTCGCCAAAGGTGCTACTGTATATCTGTATCCTAATAATAAGCTCTTGGGAAACTCTTTGTCGGATTTTATTGCTGCACATCATCTTACCGTTGTGCCTTATATATCTCCCTCGGTGCTTTCAACTATTTCACTTGCTGTAGAATTCCCTCAATTACGTGTTATCGGAACAGGTGGAGAAACTTGTCCGGTTGCCATCAGCAAACACTGGACAGGTCGGCTTAAACTTGTCAATGGATACGGTCCTACAGAGACCACAGTTGCTGTAAATCATTATGTTTATGACAATGTACATCCCGCAAATACCTTAGGGTATCCCATCAATAACATCAAACTTTATGTCCTGGACAGTTACATGCGCAAGGTGCCTGCTGGTGTTATAGGGGAACTCTATATCTCTGGCATACAATTATCAAGAGGATATCTTAACCAACCAGAGCTCACCACCGAGCGATTTATAACGAATCCTTTTATAAAAGATAGTGAAAATTCGATCTATAATCGAATGTATAAAACTGGAGATCAGGTAAGAATATTGCCTGATGGTATGCTGGAATATATTGGAAGAATTGATCATCAGGTTAAAATAAGAGGGTATCGCATTGAGGTTGCAGAAATAGAAACTGCCTTACAGCAAGTAGAAGGTATAAAAAATGTAGCGGTTCAGGTTCATAAAGCTTCTGAAAATTTATTATCCCTCAGGGCATTTATTACAGGAGGTATCAATATTTCTACAATCAAAAACGAGCTGAGTAAAAAGCTTCCCTCGTATATGATACCTAACCAAATTATATCAATAGATACAATTCCGGTTACTGAAAATGGAAAGCTTGACATGACAGCGCTTTCATTGTTGGCAGAAAAGGCTTTTGACCAGAAGGAGGAAGAATTACCTCTTAATTTATACGAAGAAAAAATTAGGGATATCTGGAGTGAGGTTTTAGAGCGCAAGATTACCTCCATGCAAGATGATTTTTTTCATCTGGGCGGACATTCGTTATTGTTGACTAAGCTTTATAACAAAATGTCTAATCACTATCCGGGCAGCATCTCTTTGAGTGAATTATATATTAACAATACCATTAGAAAACTGGCTTTATTAATCCAGGAAAGAGAATCTATCCCTACCACAGATCAATATGGTTTCGGAACCGATCTTTTAAGTGAAGAAATTAAAAACGATGCTTATATAAGTCCATCTGAATTTAATACCAATCTTAAAAACAAGGGGGATTTTGAAAGTCCTAAATTTTCTTTACTAACAGGTGTTACAGGCTTTGTCGGGGTAAATATGTTAGCGAAACTTCTAGAGTCCACATCTGCAGTTATTTATTTACTCATTCGCGCCGATAATGAAAAGCATGCTGAGGAACGTTTGCTTAAAACGATAAAAGAACAGTTACTTCCTACTGATTTATACAACAAAGACCGCATAAGATTACTTCCCGGAGATCTCTCCAAACCGCTTCTCGGGTTATCAAAAAATGTTTATAATACCCTTACACAAACCATAGATGTAATCTATCACGCAGGAAGCGCTGTTAATTTTATTCAGCCCTATTCCTACATGAAGGCGGCCAATATTGGTGCTTTGCACACCATAATCAAATTTGCTACAACAATCAAACTTAAACAAATTTCTCTGTTATCAACCGTTGGAGTTTTTAGTTGGGAACATTATTTTACCAAACCTGCTCTGATTATGGAAAATGATTCTACACAAACGGCATTCAAATACCTTAGTCGCGACATGGGCTACATACAAAGCAAATGGGTAATGGAACAAATTGCCAATCAAGCTATAAAGCAAGGTGTCCCAATTATAATTTTCAGATTAGGATATACTTTTTGCCATAGTAGAACTGGCGCGACAGCCAAATACCAATGGTGGAGTTTGCTGATAAAGGCATGCATTGAATTAAAACATTATCCCATACTTCTGGATCAAAAAGAAGAATTGGTCTGTGTTGATTTTATCAGCGAATCTATTGCACATATCTCTAAGAATCCAAAAGCTATTGGAGAAATATTTCATTTAAGTCCTGCTCCAAAAGACAACATGACCGTTATGGGATTTTTTGAAGCTCTTCAAAATGAATCCAATTTAGAATTAACTCCTTTACCCTATCAGCAGTGGATGAAATTATGGGAGAATGATGAAAAAAGTCCTTTGTATCCACTCTTGAGTTTATTCAAATTCAAGGTTTATGACAATAAATCAATCATCGAAATCCATCAAAATACTCCTGATTTTGATATTTCTAATACCATGAAATTTTTAGAAGGGACGAATATTGAAAGTACAGTTATTAGCCGAAGTATACTGGAAGCTTACTGTAAATATTTGGGGCTTCTCCAATAAAACTTCTAAATACAGCTTAATAAATGGAAATAGTGCTTGTCTATACCAAATTTAATGATCAAAATAAGGCAGCTATTTATGATAAATGGCTGTCTATTTTACCGCCAGAATTAAGATATAAAAATTTAAGATATTATAATTTAAATGATCGGGTTCGAAATGTACTGGGAAAACTTTTACTTATGAAAGCACTGGAAATTTTTAATAATACAGTCATTCCTTTGAATAATTTATACTACAATGAATTTGGAAGACCTTATCTCTCAACTGATTTTGATTTTAATATAACCCACTCAGGTTCTTATGTGTTTTGTGCAATTGGTTCTAAAGAATTAGGAATTGATATTGAGGAAATAGTTCCTATTAATTTTAATTCCGTAAAAGAAACAATGACACAAATCCAGTGGGATATAATTAATAAGGCTCATTCTCCCTTACAGGAATATTATAAATATTGGACGATAAAAGAGGCTGTTATAAAGGCCGATGGCCGGGGGTTCTTTGCTTCTTTAGAAAAAATAAGTATTTAAAAAAAAACAGTGCAAAGTCAAGGAAAGATATGGCACATTCAGGAATTATTATTTGACAAAGATTATTGCGGATGTATCGCATCATTAGAATTACAAAATATAGTCAAAATGATTTATATTAATTTTGATTAAAAGTCAAAGAAGTCATCTAATTTTACAAACGGTTAGATTAATATTTGATTTTGAAATACTAATTGTTTTCAATTTAAAAAAATCAGTGTTCTTTTTTAATTTATAGCTTCATTATCATTTCTTGCTTTAAGTTTTAGAGTGTTATTTTTTTAATCCAGCTACTGACTAAAGCTTACTAAATATAATAAGGCATAACTAAAATAAATAATAAGGACTTTTTGAATTAATTTCTTCAAAAAAGTTTGAAATTAGAATTCATATTTTTATTCCTGTTTTCTGTAATTCATCATTATCTGTACTTTGATAGTTTTTTTTACCTTTGATCATTTACTGCATTTTTTAAATTTTACATATACCTCCATCCTTACATGTCTCGAGTAAAAAATAAATTCCAATCATCCGGAACAATAACACATTAAAAAATTCATTATTCTACTATTATCATAAAAGAGGAAGTCTCAAAACTAAAACAAGTCCTTGAGAATTGAATATTTGAGACATGCGCTCCGACAGGAGTCCGAATAAAAAACAGAAAAAGAGGCTATTTCACGAGTTGTGGGACAGCCTCTTTTCACTTTAATTATAATAAGCAAAAATCTTCGATTAAGTTTTTTTTATAAAATATATTACTCCATTGAAACTATAATAAATTCACTTCTTCTATTTAGCTGATGTTCAGCTTCTGTACAAGTTACTCTATCGGAACAGTTATTTACCAGCTGACTCTCTCCATATCCTCTACCGGTCAATCTATTCGGTGTTACACCGTTTTTAACTAACCACTCTATGGTTGATTTAGCTCTTCTATTAGATAAAGCAATGTTATATGCAGCTGTTTGTCGGCTGTCAGTATGCGAACGAACATCTATTTTCATCTTTGGATATTGTTTCATCACCGCTAAGATTTTCTCCAGTTCAAAAGCGGCATCTTTACGAATGAAAGATTTATCTAAATCAAAATAGATAATGGGAATATTAAGTGTTTTAGCCAAATCAGTTCCTATACCTACTGACTTGATTCTTTTTTCTAATGGTATTGTTAGGCTCGTTTCACCTGTTTGACCTTTAATGGTTACTGGAATCTCCTTGGTTTCATAATCTTGTTTCGCACCTCTTACATGGTAGATTGTGTTGCACTTAACTTTAAATGTATAACTTCCGTCTCTTCCCGTTACAACTTCATCTATTGTTTTAAACTGTTCATCCAACAGGATTACTTTGGCATTATCAAGTATTGTGTTAGTTTCCTGATCAACAACTATTCCCTTCAACTTCTGATCACATAGCAGTTTTCTTGTTTCTATGAACTCGTAAATATCATCGTTTCCGTTTCCACCTTCCCTATTAGAGGAGAAAAATCCTCTTCTGTTTTCACAATTGATGATAAATGCAAAATCATCTTGTTTGCCATTAATTGGGGCTCCAACATTTTCGACTTCTGTAAAGTTACCGTCACTATTGATTCTGGAAACATAAACATCAAGTCCTCCCAAGCCTGGGCGTCCATCACTGGCAAAATAGATTTCATTGTCTGCAGATATAAACGGGAAGGTTTCTCGTCCTTCCGTATTGATCGATGAACCTAAGTTTTCCGGTTTTCCAAAAGTTCCATCATTATTAATGGTCACACTAAACAAATCTGACTGGCCTAAAGTACCTGGCATATCTGATGCAAAATATAGTTTCTTACCATCTATACTTAATGCCGGATGTGCTGTGCTATATTGGTTGCTGTTAAATGGTAATTCAGTTACATTGGCCCATTTTCCATTAACGAATTCTGCTTTATATAGTTTTAAGAGGGTGCCTTTCTGGTCATCTCTCCCTCTTTTTCCATCCAAAAAGTTATTTCTGGTAAAGTACATTGTTTTTCCATCTTTTGCAAAAACGGGTGTCGATTCATTGAATTTTGAATTGATTTTCTTTTCAAATCGCTTTGGTTTTCCTAAGGTTCCATCCTCTTTTAATTCTGCCGAATATAAATTGGTAAAAGATTTATTGGTCCATTTAAATGTTTTTTTAGCCACACCTCCAGTATCTCTCGCTGATGCAAATACTAATTTTTGGTCATAATAAGCACTTCCATAATCCGATTGTGTAGAGTTAATGCTGATATTGACTATTTCAAATCGCCCTGAATTCGCTTTTATTTGCTCTAGGTAGTTTTTATTGTTTTCAAATAATATCGCTCTTTTATCTGTTGCGATTTTTTTATTAAACACTTCAAGGGTTTTATCCGCTTTCGCATAATCTCCTGTAGCTTTTAGAGTTTGCGCATACCGATAATAATATTCAGGTTCTTGCTCTTTATTGATTTCAAAAAGGACATCATACCATTTTACGGCTTTGGTAAGTTCACCGTTAAAATAATAAGCATTACCTAATCGTTGAAATAGTTTCTCGTCCTTATACCCTTTTTCAGCTACTTTTTCGTAGATTGAAATGGCGTCAATATAGGCATATTGGTCATAGTCCTTGTCTGCCTTCTTCTGGCTTGCTGTTTGTGCACTTGACTTTAGTGAAATCAACACTAAAAAAATGGTGGATGCTATATATTTAATTTTCATCTTGTGAGGATTTAAAAGAATCTTGGTGAGGTTATTCGACTATAATTATTTAAAAATTCAAATCGCAAGAATATCTCATGAGATCCTGAATTATAATTATTCAATCTTGTAGTTTCGCGGTCGTATGCGTATCCTATAAACAAACCGTCAGATACCTGAAATCCAGCCATAGCACTCAATGCCGCGCTCCATCTATAAGCTACTCCTACTGAAAATTTTTCATTAAACAGAAAGTTTGCTGAAAGATCAACCTGCAATGGTGCTCCTTCGACCATTTTAGTAAGTACTGCCGGTTTAAATTTGATATACGCATCTAAATCAAATACATAACCAGCTATAAGATAATAATTGATCCTATCCTTAAAAATAGCATAATCATTATCGCTGTACCTATTGGTTTCGATGAAATTAGGAACTGATAAACCAATATAAGCTTTATCAGAATGCCAATAAACTCCTGCCCCTATATTTGGAGAGAATTTATTATTCAAATCTTGAAACTGAGGATCACCTTGGTATTCGGGATTTAATTTATTAATATCAAGATTAAATAAATTCGCTGTTCCCTTAATTCCAAAAGATAATTTGAAAGTCTCAGATGTAGGAATGGTATAAGATAAATCAGCAGAGAAGGTATTTTCATTGGTAGGCCCTATCTTATCGTTTACAAGCGAAACTCCGAGTCCCAGATTACTATTATTTATTGGTGTATTTAACGAGAAACTACTCGTCTCCGGTGCTCCATCAAGTCCAACCCACTGCGTACGATATAACCCAAAAATACTCATTGCTCCTCTTGAGCCCGCATATGCAGGGTTTATATTAATAGTGTTATACATGTATTGTGTATACTGTGCATCTTGTTGTGCAAATCCCAAAGCGGAAAATAACACAAAAACTAAAACTATTTTTCTCATGTATTTTACTTTTATAATGGATTAGTTTTTTTATGACTAAGCCATTTGTTTAATTATTACTTAGTAAGGTATAAATATCCCGCTTGCTGATGTACGTTGGATTCTCTGTCTTTGTATTTAAGAATATAATAATACGTACCATCTGGTAATCCGTCCGATTGCTTCACTGTTGTTCGACCTTCAGATAGCCCTCTAAAAGCGCGCTCTTCATTGTTATAATTCTCACGTTGGAATACCAAAACTCCCCAACGATTGTAAATCTCAACACTATTCTCTGGATAACATTCTATACCCTGAATATAAAATCTTTCATTCTTATCATCACCATTTGCAGATATTGCATTGAAGACTTTTATTACGCAACCTTCGATCGATAAAACTGTTGGATTATCTCCTAGATTGTCAGTATCATCAGAAGTATCAGTTACAATAATTCCTGAAGGATTCTCTCCTGTTACAAAAGCCTGATTAGAAACTTTCCCAGCATTGATATCACTTTGTTTTATCGCGTAAACGCCTTTAAAAGTTGTACTATCACTTTCTCCCGGAGCCAGAGATATTAAACCTCCGGTTATAACAATTCCAGGAAGCGGATCTTTAATCGAAATATTTGTCAGCCTAACATTTCCTGTATTGGTAACAACAAAACTATAAGTAATGGTTTCTCCAGCATCTGCATTGCCATTCATGTTTTCATCATTAAATACCGCTGACTTAATCAAGGCAATTGATGGAACTTCAACGAAGACAAAAACCTTAGCTATGCTACAATTATTTGAATTTAATTTATCACAAATTTGATACATTAACAGATAGTTTCCTCCTATAGTGTTTGGAGCTATTGTTATTGTTCCGTTTGGATTTAAGCTAAAACCTTTCGGAACAACACCAATAAACTGTAAATCAACACCTAAAGCATTTAAAGATTTTCCATTATACAAATCATTCCCAAATACTGTTTGTGTAGTACCTCCATTGGTACCATTGATTGGATAAGTTGTAAAATCATCTTCAATTGCGTCGAGAGAAGATTGTCCGACAATAATAATTGATTTGACTGTACTGCAGTTAGACGTATTGGTTACTTCGCATATCGTGTAGGTAACCGTATAATTTCCTGCTGGCGTATTGGCCGCAACTGCAACTGTTCCGTCTGCGTTTAAAGTCAAGCCTGACGGTACACTAACTGCTGTTAAAGTTACATCCCCTGCACCGGTGCCAATCACAACTGGATTGCCATTCAAGGTATCATTGGCTGTCAAGGCTGGCGTGGTGCCGCCCGTATTACCATTAATTGCCCCAGTAGTTTCTGTGATAGCTGCAATACTAGCTGCTGTCACTGTAACGATACTTGATACCGTACTGCAGTTAGACGTATTGGTTACTTCGCATAT